>NZ_JAUSVF010000006.1 GCF_030814475.1 Pararhizobium capsulatum DSM 1112
ACAGGATGTTGAACTCTTCTATCGGATCGTAACTCCCGTGGGCGGGGTCAAGCACCTCCACACAGTGATGGAGGTCGTGTCCGAGATAACCGACCGGCTCGTATATCTAGGAAGCTCTCAGGATGTTACGGAAAGCAAGATTGCCGAAGAAGCGCTACGGACAAGCCAGTCGGGCCTTGCGCGGGCGAACGTCCAACTTAGTGCGGCCCAACGTCTCAGCCAGACGGGTAGCTTCACCTGGGACGCGAAGACTCTTGAACTGGACTGGTCGGACGAAAACTATCGGATATGGGACTTCGATCCTGCCGTGCCGCCGACGATGGCAATGATCGTTGATGCATTCCATCCGGACGACAGGGACCCGACGATGGCCGCCATCGAGGAAGCCGCGCTCACTCGCTCGCCGTTTGATGCTTATTTTCGCATCGTCACCCGCAGCGGTGCGGTGAAATATCTTCATACCGTCAGCATGCCGATACCAGAAATAACGAGCCATGCCGTTTTCCTCGGCAGCACCCAGGACGTCACGGAAAGCAAACTCGCAGAGGCAACGTTAAAGGCGAGCGAGGCGGAACTCGCACGGACAAACACCTATCTGACGGCAGCCCAGCGACTAAGCAAGACGGGTACCTTTATGTGGGATCTGGAGGAGGACGAACACAACTGGTCAGAGGTGATCTATCAGGTCTTCGGGTTCCCGCCCCGCACCAAGGTGAGCATGGATATGATCGCCAGCGCAATCCATCCTGAAGACATGCCTGCTGTCGAGGCGCTTCTTCGCAGGGCGGCGATCGGCGAAAAATTTGAACTGGTGTTCAGGGTGCTGAGGTCCGGAGGGGAAATGCGGCACGCGCAAGTCATAGGCCACAGGATCGGCGAAATTCCTGATCGGCGAGTGTTCCTGGGTGCACTGCAGGATATAACTCAGCAGAAAATTGCCGAGGCTGACCTGAATCATGCGCGGGCAGAGCTTGCGCATGTGGCGCGTGTGACTGCGCTCAGCTCGCTTACCGCATCCATCGCCCACGAGGTAAGCCAGCCTCTCGCCGGAATCATTACCAACGCTAATACCTGCTTGCGTATGCTTGCCGCGGATCCACCCAATTTGGATGGCGCGCGGTTGACCGCCCAGCGGACGATCAGGGATGGCAATCGTGCCTCCGACGTGATTAGCCGCTTGCGAGGCCTATTCACTCGAAAACCAGCTACTTTCGAGCAGATAAACCTCAACGAGACCGTGCGCGAGGTACTGGCGTTGTCGTCCACCGAGTTACAGCGCCGCCGCGTCATTGTGCGCACTGAACTGCTGGATGACATTCCCTTGGTCCTCGCCGATCGGGTACAAATCCAACAGGTTATTCTGAATCTCGTGCTGAACGCGGCGGATGCCATGGCCGACGTCGAGCTCCCCGACGGCGAAGTTCATGTTTCAAGTCGAGCCGAGGACGGAGGGTTCGTCCGCCTTTCCGTGCGAGATGTCGGAATCGGCCTTGCTTCACAAGACGTCGAGCGACTCTTCCAGCCTTTTCACACCACCAAAGCAGACGGCATGGGCATAGGACTTTCGATCAGTCGTTCCATTATTGAGGCGCACGGGGGACGTCTCTGGGGGGTGTCCAACACAAGCGGCCGGGGCGCGACATTCGCATTTTCTATACCGGGGGCGCTTGCGGCCGAAGGGCTCTCGAAACAGGTCGCGGCCATGCCTGAGCGCGTGCCAGAAACTGACTCGCCCTCCTTTTCGGAGCGGCGAAACGGTTAGGACCCGCTTGCGCTCGGTGGTTGGCAGAATTATTTTCGGTGACCTTCGCCCTCGTGCACGGGTGGCCCTAATGGTGGTTTTTAAGAGTGGCCGTCGCCCGGCGGAAGGAGACGGCCGAATGCGGAGATCCGCGCGCTCCGGCGGAGGGGTGGGCGCAGGAGCGCCTGCTGCTTCAAGCGTGTCGCCTCGTGGGAGACGGAGGCGACATTGGGACGGCGCCGCCGCGATAAGTGGACTTTGGTATCGGTCCTTCATGGTTCGCCTTGCCCGCGGACAACAAGCAGAGCGCGCGCAGGAGGGAACCTTAAGGGGAGTTTCAATACGGGGCCTCAACAACAGGCATGCTATGGATTAAATGCCGTTGTGACTGTACTTTACTGCACATTAGGGGGCTGCGCAGAACATTGCGTCGGGAATTTTATCGCACATGAGCTACGAAGTTTTAGTTCTAAAAACATTGCTCGACGCGCTCCTTAGTGGGTTGAAAGTCGATTTCGCTGGCATCCTTCTTCATGAAGGCGCTCCCAGTCAGGCCTTCGAAATGGTTCGTAGTTCGAAAGAGTTTTCGGCGGATGACGTGAAGGCAGGTATCGGTCGTCTGCGCTCTACAAATACGGGCGAATTCCTGGATACCGTGATCATCGCCGGCACGACGATCGCACTTCACACGGCCTTGATCGGCGAGGGGGACGTCGCTCGAACATTGGTCGTCGGATCCAGTCGGGAGGGTTTCCCGATGGACGACGAGCGACGGGCATTGTCCCAAGCCGTGCTGCAGGCGATGATCGGTCTGGAGCACGGGCGGGCGGAAAGCGACCAAAGTGTTGCCTCTCAATCCGCGCACACGGCCGATCTTGCCGAAGTGGTGGATTCTATTCCGGGCCTCGCGTGGTCGGCGGCCCCGGACGGTTCTGCCGAATACTTCAACGGTCACTACCTTAGCTACGTCGGTATGAGCTCCGACCAGGTTCGCGGCGTCGGATGGACTGCGACGGTGCATCCGGACGACATCGAGGGACTCGCTGCCGAATGGCGACGGATGTTGTCCGAACGTCGCGGAGGCGAGGCCGAGGCGCGGATACGTCGTTTCGATGGCGAATATCGCTGGTTTCTTTTCCGCACCAACCCATTGCTCGACGGATCAGGGTCGCTGGTGCGGTGGTGCGGGCTGAACATAGATATCGAGGACCGGAAGCGCGCCGCGGATGCCTTGGGAGCGAGCGAGTTCCACCTGCGGCAACTCACCGAAACAATCCCGCAGGCGCTATGGAGCGCGACGCCTGACGGAGTAATCGGATATCTTAACAAAAGAGGTCTGAGTTTCATGGGGGTAGAAACGAAAGATCTCACGGAAGGAACCTGGTGGGCCGATGGGCTTCATCCCGATCAGGTTGAAACGATCATTCGAACGTGGCGCCACTCGATCGCCACCGGTGAGCCTTATCAAGTAGAGGTTCTATACAGGCCTCCCGCTAGCGAAGACTATCGATGGGTCGATGTGAGGGCGCTGCCGATGCCCGACGACAATGGCGCGATTCTGATGTGGTACGGCAGCCTCATCGACATCCATGATCGTAAAACGGCGCAGGAGAACATTGCCGCCAGCGAGAACAGGCTGCAGCTCATCATCGACACGATACCCGGCATGGTCTGGTCGGCACTAGCCGACGGAGGCGGCGATTTCGCCAATCGTCACTTTCGCACCTACCTCGGCTTGTCCATGGACGAAGCCCGGAACTGGGGATGGGCGTCGGCCGTCCACCCCGACGACCTCCCCGAGCTGACGGAGGCGTGGCGGGTGATGGCGGAACGCGTCGAGGCAGGGGAAGTCGAAGCGAGATTGCGCCGTTTCGACGGCGAGTACCGATGGTTCCTGTGCCGTGGCAACCCACTCGTGGATGCGGCCGGCGACGTGAAATGGTTCGGGATCAACGTCGACATACACGATTGGAAACTCGCGCACGACGAGCTGCGCGAGGCGCAGGCGGAGCTCTCCCACATGACCCGCGTGATGGGCATGGGGCAGCTCACGGCTGCCATCGCCCACGAACTCGCCCAGCCACTTTTCGGGATCGTGGCCAACGCGAGCGCGGGTATGAAGATGTTGAGCACCGAACCGCCGAACATCGACGGTGTGCGGGAGACGGTCAGGCGGACGCTCAGAGATGCAAACCGCGCTTCGGACGTCACCGAGCGGCTTCGGGCGATGTACAGCAAAAAGGATCCCGTGGTGGAGTTGGTAGACCTCAACGTCATCGCTCAAGAAGTCATCGGGTTTGCGCACGGTGACCTCCGCAAGAATGGAGTCAGCCTGCTAACACATCTCGCGGCAGATCTGCCGGCCGTCAGAGGCGACCGCATCCAGTTGCAGCAAGTCATTTTCAACTTCATTAAAAACAGCGCCGAAGCCATGAACGGGGTTGTCGGTCGTTCGAAGGACCTGGAAATTTCCACCATGCGGGAGGAGCCGGATCACGTCCGCCTTGCCGTCAAGGACGCTGGCGTGGGTTTCGATCCAGGAATTTCTGAGAAGCTGTTCAGCCCTTTCTTTACCACGAAGGCGAACGGCATGGGCGTAGGTCTGTCTGTCAGTCGTGCAATCGTCGAGAGCCATAACGGACGTTTGTGGGCGGAGCCTAACAACACGCACGGAGCGACTTTTGCGTTTTCGATCCCGGCTGGCGGCGGTCTCATGCCGGGTCCGTCCGATACCGCACTGTATTAAAGCGTTAATCCGCTTGTCTGACGGAATTCTTCCACCAACGATGGCGACCGTGAACTGAAATACAGCACCCTGGGAGAGTGGGTCGCTCACCCACAGCTTGCCCTGGAGCCCCTCTATGATCGAACGGCCGATGGAAGAAGTGGGGGCCTCGTCTCGCATCGAGCCTTCTATTCAGGACGTATCGATCGTAGCGAAGACTACTGCCAATGACGACGTCGGACGCCCACTAAAGCTATGCATCCCTAGTAGGGCATTTTCACAGGCGACTGTGGCGACTTTGAGAGCCTGTGGAGAGCTGTTTCATTTCCCGGCTTTCGTCGCACGGGTTAGTTCATACAAAACGTGGTGACCTGAGGTACGGCGAGCGACGAGACCGATGGATCGACTGATAGCCGGTGGTCTGCGCCAATCATACCATCACCGCGTCCGTCGTCTGGAAACGCAATGGAGACGGGCAAACACGTTCAGTCTAGCCGGTCACCGCGAGAAGCGGTGTACCGGCTAATCAAACTGTTTTTGTGGCCTGCCGGATCGGCGGGGCAAAGACACGTCGAGCCGGAGCCTGACCATTCACCTGGCAGATCCCCAGACGGCCTCGTGAAGCTGCGTCGTAAAGCTCGTGTCGGTGGGCGCTCCAGGTAGACGTGCCGTCACCTCTTGCAACGTCCATCCGTTGCCATCTGGGTCCTCGAACGTGAAATACGAGGCGTAGCTCTTCCTTTCGGGATTGGGTCCCTTGGCAATTCCCTTGCCGTTGGAGTGATGGAAGATTCCGCCGACGTCGTGGAACGGGTCGCTGACCTTCACGCCGCGTCGTAGGAGGTCGTCACGCGCCGCTAGGATGTCGGGCACCACGAGATGCATGCCCTGGGCGTAGCCGGGCGTCGCCGTAGTGATGTTCTGGCCGAACATCACCGAGCCTCCGGAGCCAGCCGGGGTCAACTGGACGATGCGATAGTCGTCGCCCGTGGCGTGGTCGATGTCGAGTCGCCAGCCTAGGCTTTCGTAGAACTTTCTGGCCCGATCCACGTCGGAGACCGGGATTACGAGGAGTTCCAAATTCATGCTGGTCGGGCTTGTTTCCGATGTCTTAGCCGGAGGTTTTGATTGCAGCGTGGCGTCGGTCATGTAGGCTCCTATTGTCACCCGCCTCGAGAACTCTCAGCGGCGACCTTAGGTTACCGCAGCGGTTTCCGAACCGATATTGTTCGAAGGTGTGCCCGACACCTTGGTATTGGCCCCCCAGATCGTTCTTGGTGGACTCCGCGCGGGCGCGACTGACGTTCTCGACGACGCAGGCAAACAGTTCAGACTGCACCATTGGGCGAAGGTCGAGGAAGCCAGCGGCGTACCGTTCAACCATGAGGGCCTGCTTGCAAGAACTGGCTTCGTCTACGACACCGAACCCGTCTGCCGCGCGGTTGTGGCCGCCCGGATCCTTCGTCCGGAAGCGGACCTTCTGAAGGTCTTCCGTGCATTCCAGCACGCGTTCTACGTCGATGCGCTCGACACCACGAACGGCCAAGTACTTGCAGAAGTTGGATCGCGCGCGCTCGAGGAACTCGGTCATCCCGTCACCGCCGACGAGTTCCTCGAGACCTTTAACAAACGGAGCACCATCGACGAGGCAGCGACAGACTTCGCCACGTCTCGTGCCATGGGCGTCTCGAGCTTCCCCACGCTTTTCCTGAAGAAGGGTGGAACTCTTCGCAGGGTCGGCGCTGGATATGCGCATCTGGATGAACTTGAGAGGGACCTTGCGGCAATGTGGCCGCATAGCAGATCGATCCAGATATTGAACCAGGAGATTACGAAATGCCAATAGTCACCGTACAGGTTACCGTGAGGGTATGGGATCTGACCGCAGCTCGGTCACTCCCGAGGAGAAGGCGGCAATCATTGCGGGCGTGAGCCAGGTCATGCTCGACGTCCTCAACAAGCCGCTGGAATCGACCTACGTGGTAATCGAAGAGGTCGAGCCAGACAATTGGGGCCCTGGTGGACTTCCGACCGCCCATTTACAGGAAGAAAAAGGCCGAAGGGAAAGCCTGAAAGCCTGTTTCATGCCTGGAAACTTTTTTCGTGATGCCGCCGGGTCTAACCGCCGGCATCTTTTGTTTCGGAGCGTCTGGAGGACGAATAGCCCGCAGCATGACGGCCAGGCGTTGCGCATCGCGGCTACAATCGAGCTTTGCTCAAGTTGCTCCAGCCAGGAACAGGAACACGGCTCCGTTGATCGCGATGGCGGCGCGAAGGTGCATGAATAGTGCACCTGGGGAATATCGGCCTGCACTGATGTAGGGCGGGCGTGATGAACCCAGAGCCATGGAAAGAATAATCACGATCGCGAACCTCCGTTGGATGCTCTCCTCTGAGCGTCCAGCGCGACCTGTTGTCCTAAGTTGAGTTCCACATCCGAACGTCTTTGAAGCCCAGCCTCCACAAGCCTTGCTATCGTTGCCTTCGTCCCCGGGCGCATGGCTGAGATAAAAAACTGATCAAGTGCCGGTGGGAAGACTGCGTCCTCGGGGAGGGAAGCCGCGTCGATGAGCCGCTTGGCTTCTACGAGCGCCTCCTTGTCGAAGCTCGCGATGCGCCGAGCGAAGCGGTCGACGAAGGCGTCGAGTTCCGCGTCCGGGACTGCCCGATTCACATAGCCGTAGCGGTCCGCCAGCGCACCGGGGAAATCGTCGGCGCCAAGAACGACCTCGATCGCGCGCCCACGGCCCATTAGTGCGGCGAGCTTTACCATGGGATTGCCTCCCGGCACTGCGCCGACACCGACCTCAAACTGCCCGAGGATGGCCTTTTCAGCACTGGCAAAGCGAATATCGCATGCCAAGACGAACTCACTTCCTGCGCCCCGTGCCCGTCCCCGGATCGACGCAACCGACACGACTGGTGCGCGGGCCAGGCGCACCAAGACGTCGAGCCAGGGATGCATGCCTGTGGGCCCGCGGCCCATATCCGCCGTGCGCGCTTTGTCGATGAGGACATCATAATGCGCGAGAAAGAAGTCGGGATCTCCGCTTTCGAAAATGATCACCTTGACATCGGAATCGCTCTCAAGCTTCGCGATGAGATGCGAAAGCTCCGAAATCGTGTCGAGGTCGATCAGGTTGATTGGCGGGTTGCTGAACTTTGCTCGCCATATTCCGGGTATTGGGCTGCTCACTTCGATCTGGTTCTGCATGGGTCACCTCGCGACATTGCTGTGCGGGCATCTAAGCGGGCGCGAGCGGGGCATCCAATTGAACGAAGGTATCGGCGCCGCGCCGGGTGGTCGAAAAGATCGAGACGGAAGGTAACATCTCATGCGGGCATTGTGGAAAGGCCGTCTCCGGGCGGTGGAGACGGCCTATGGCGGATCCGGAGGATCCGCGCGCTGCCGCGATGGGAGGAAGTACGCGGGAGCGCTGTCGCTGCATGAGCGTCTCGCCCCTTGGACGAGGTGAGGCGATCTGGAAAGGATAGCCTCCAACGAATTCTGACAACACGAGACTTACGTATCGCCTATACCTAGTCGATTGATTCCAACACTTGGTGCCCACGTCTGACATCTACGCCTTCCGTCATGAAGCGCTCCTGCCAACGCCAGACGGGTCCGCCGCGATGGCACCGCCCAGGCGCCGTTGCAGATCATTGAAGGTGAACGGCACGTCGCCTAAGCTCAGCTACAGCGATTGAGGCTGGCCCGATGATCGACGCCAGTCCGCACGTATGGCGTCAGGGTCCGCGCTTAGCGGTACTGAATCCGCACTTATGTGGCGGTGCAGAGTCAGGCTCTAAGTGTCTGCCGTATCGATCTCGGGGCGGAGTTTGGCGGCCATGTTAACAAGATCCGGAAGGGAACGTGCGCCCATCTTTCGCATTACCTGACCGCGGTGTGCTTTGACAGTGATCTCGCTGATATCGAGTTCGTAGGCGACTTGTTTATTCATGAGCCCTTTGACCACACCCGACATCACTTCGCGCTCTCGTGGAGTTAGCGCGTCGAAGCAGCGCTGCAGAGCTTGCTGTTTTTCTTCTTCAAGCCAGAGAACTTCGCTTTGGGAAAGCGCGGATTGGATGGCGTTCAAAATCGCTGCTGAATCGATCGGTTTGGTAAGGAAATCTAAGGCGCCACCTTTCAAGGCCCTAACTGTCAGTGGCACGTCTCCATAGCCGGATACGAATATGATCGGCATCCCACGACCGTTCGATGAAATCAATGTCTGAAGGTCCAAACCGTTCAAACCGGGCAGGTTGACGTCGAGGATGAGGCAACTCGGCGTCGAAGTCGGAGCCGCCTCCAAAAAATCCTGCGCGGAGTGGAAGAGGATCGGACGCCAGCCCGCTGAAACGATTAGCAGCTCTAGCGATTCTCTGACCGAAATGTCGTCATCCACTACAAACACTATGGGGCGGTGTTCGCCATCGACAGGCTTGTGAGATCCCTGGTTCGACGGGGTCGTCATCCGGTACATGTCCTGCCTCCTTAAGCGGGTAACAAGCTTGTCCAATGGAACTGGACCATATCATGGAACGGCCCTGACGGCATTGCCCCTCGCCAATCCATGTCCCCTAAAGTCGCAGAAGAGAGCATGCGTCATGTCATCAGAATGTACATTGTACAATAGTATCGAAGCCTGTGAAGTTCTCCTCTCAGGAATACACCTCGATACTGGGCCGGCCGCGATACACAAACGAGCCGAAAAATCTCGCCGTCAGCCCTGCTGGAACTCCGGTCGGGCTACGCCCTCCCTACGTTCCAGCAGGGCTGACAGATTCTCATCTTGATTGACGCGATTCTCATCCTGATTGTCGCGACGCAAGCATGCCATCGCGCAAAAGAATCATTGACCTGCCTTCGCTCAGGCCGCTGCGTCGGCGCAAGCGAAAGCGCTGCCGGTCGAACGCCTTGCTTCGTGCCTGAGGCGAGCCCCTTCCCCGTCGTGAACCGAACTGGGGGGCAAAGGTCTCGCGACACCATTGTACAATAGATCAGCTTCGGTTCTTTCGCCCATCTTACCGTCGTCGCGCCATGCCTGACACTGGTGCCAACATCGGTATCCGATCCATCCCGGACCTTGATATGTCAAAACATTGGTCGCCGGCAGAGAGCCCGCACCATATTGAGGAGAATGACAATGAACCGGTACCCCACGAAGGTGAGCGGCGGCGAGACGAAGCAGGGAGACGGCGGCCCCGTAGATGCGCTGATCGATTTTTACGGAGCTTTCAATCGGGGCGATCTTATTGGCTTGAAAGCCGTATGGCTCGAGGGCGGGGAGCCCAGCATGGATAACCCTGTCGGCGGCATCCGCCGCGGGTGGAATCAGATTGCCCAAGGCTATTCTAAGCTTTTTGAGGGACAGGCCACGGTTCGCGTAACTTTTCACGATTTTACCAGCCAGGGGGGTGACGATTGGCACCTTTTCGTTGGCCGTGAACGTGGAGCCTGTAGGACACCCACCGAGGTGCTCGACATCGCTTTTCGTACAACGCGGTGGTTCGTGCGCAAAGACGGGGCTTGGCGGCAGCTTCATCATCATGGATCGGTCGAGGATCCGAAGATGCTAGCTGACTACCAGAGACTCATCTTCGGATGAAAGGGGGACGGCGCCGGCGACGTCGAGACGCGCTCATGGAGAGTGCTGACCAGTTTGCACGTTTAGACGGGATTGTTGGCGAACCAGTGGCGCGACCGCTGTGCCGAGCAGCTCGATGGATCGTTTCATCGCTTCAGTTTCAAGTGCGGCCGTGCTCATTTGCAAGGCGAAGCGAGAAACCCCCGCGAATGTCCGGTTAACATGCAGCATCTTCGCAGCGACCGTTTTTGGGCTGCCGACGAGAAAGGCGCCATTCGGGCCGCACATATGGTCGAATTGCGCGCGCGTTGGGGACGGCCATCCCCGTTCTTTTCCTGCTTCCGTAAACATTTGGAACCAGCCAGGGAAGAAGGCTTCCTTCGCGGCCTCGTCGCTTTCGCCGACAAAACCAAGAGCGTGAACGCCGATCCTCTGGTTGGCGGGAGAATGACCCTCGGCGAGCCACGCGCGACGATAGAGGTCGACCAGGGGAAGAAAACGCTCGAAGCCTCCTCCAATGACGGCGACCATCAACGGCAAGCCAAGCGTTCCGGCACGAACGAAGGATTCGGGAGTTCCACCGGCGCCCAACCAGATTGGCAGGGTCACTTGATGTGGGCGTGGAAAGATTCCCTCGCCGTTTAAAGCAGGGCGAAAGCGGCCCTGCCATTTGATATTGGGTTGCGCTCTTATCTTGAGCAGCAGATCGACCTTTTCAGCGAACAGAGCATCATAATCTCGCAGGTCGAAACCGAACAGCGGATATGCCTCCACGGACGATCCCCGACCCACCACGATTTCCGCCCTTCCGTGGGAGACGAGGTCTAGGGTCGAAAACTCCTGGAAAAGCCGGACAGGATCCGCAGCGCTGAGAACCGCGACAGCGCTTGTCAATTTTATAGACTTCGTGCGAGCGGCGGCTGCCGCCAAAATAACAGCCGGCGCAGAATCAAGTGCATTTTCTCTGTGGTGTTCGCCCATTCCAAAAACATCCAGGCCAACCTGATCCGCCAGTTCGATCTCGAAAAGTACGCTTTCCATGCGATCGATTGCTGACTGTAACCGCCCCGTAGAAGGGTCAGTCAGACGCATCGCAAAACTGTCGATCCCGATTTCCAATGTATTATCCTTCCTTGTGCGTGGCTGCCACGAAGCGCGACAGTTCTACACGCGTCCCCGGTACACAACGGTGATGGGGCGCGCGTCTTTGTATTCCTGAAAAAGCATCGATCATTAGCACGGCGCATAGTAACTCGTTTTGTTTCGCTGACCCGCTATGCCCACGAATCAACGTCTTTCACGGCCTTGGCGAAGGCTATGGGAGCTTCCTGAGGAAGGTTGTGGCCAATCCCCCCCGAGATGAGCCGGTGTTCGTATCTTGCCTTGAACTTCCCTGCATACAAAATGGGATCGGGATGAGGAGCACCGTTGGCGTCGCCTTCCATGGTGATCGCCGGGACGTGAATTTCAGGAGCAGACGCAAGCCTCGTTTCGTACTCGTCAAACCGTTTTTCTCCACTTTCCAGACCAAGCCGCCAGCGGTAGTTGTGGACGACTATCGCGACGTGATCCGGGTTCGAGAATGCGGCAGCGCTTCGTTCGAATGTGGTATCGTCGAACTCCCAATGCGGGGATGCGAGCTGCCAAATGAGCTTGGCGAAATCGTTCGTGTATTTTCGATACCCGTCACGGCCCCGATCAGTAGCAAAATAGAACTGGTACCACCATTGTAGCTCCGAGGACGGCGGCAACGGCTTTCGGCCAGCAGCCTGGTTTCCGATCAGGTAGCCGCTGACCGACACCAGCCCCTTGCATCGTTCCGGCCACAGCGCGGCGACAATGTCGGCTGTCCGCGCGCCCCAATCGAAGCCAGCTACGGTAGCTTTCTCGATCTTCAGTGCGTCCATCAGCTTGATAGCGTCAACGGCAAGCGCCGATTGCTGGCCATTGCGCATCGTGTCCTCGGAAAGAAATCTCGTGCTACCGTATCCGCGTAGATGAGGCACGATCACACGATGACCCTGGCTAGCCAGCAATGGGGCCACCTCGGTGAAACTGTTAATGTCGTACGGCCAGCCGTGAAAGAGGAGAATCGGCGAACCGTCGCCAGGTCCAAGTTCGGCATATCCGACATCGAGGTCTCCGGCGTCGATACGACGGTTGGCAATGAGAGCACCATTGGTTTTATTGGTCGTTTTGGCCTTCGTGCCCTGATCCGCCCCGGCGGCGGCCCGTTCCGCAAGGACTCCGGTTGCCGCTAGCCCAACAGCGATTCCGCTGAACGAGCGACGTGTGAGGTTCGCGCCTCTAACGTTTTCCATGACATTTTTCTCCGATGAAAGTCTGCTGACGATCCGCCGGAGGCTCTCTCCTGAGCGGCGTCAATGATCGAAGTTTGGGACAGGCGGTTCAAACTCGCTAGTGGACGATGGTGTAGGTACATACCAACGTGTCGGCGATACCTATGTGCAACTGCCTGCGTGTGCACCGTTGGACATAGTGACCTTCTAGCCCCGGCATCCCGCCGACGGGCATGAGGAGAAGGCGATGAGTTCTAAAGACGATCAGCCGTTTGGCACTGCTTTTCCCGTCATCGTGATACTCGTCTCGATGGCGTTTCTCATGGGCGGTTTCATTTTAACTAGACAGCCCGCTCCTCAAGTCCGCGTTTGGCTTCCTCCTGTTCAATCACGTGGGGCTGCCGCCGATGGCGGCAGGGCGTCCTCCCCATGCTCGTCCGCGGCGCTGAGTTGCAATCAGGCAGACCCGGTGTGAGGAGCGAGACAATGGACCGGGGCGACAGTTGTGGGGTACCGCTGAGGCCTGGAGACGTGGCCATGTTACGTGGCCTCGTCAAGGAATATTGCGAAAATCGGCAGTGCAGGAGACAAGGTGTCGAGGGCGAGGATGTGGCCCGGCAACTCGTTAGGTGGTTCCAAAGTGGAATGACAGAAAAGGAGAGGCTTCGGTACCTTCTCTTGTCCGCCCCAGGTCGGCAGACCTGAGGCGGATTTCGTGCTAACGCCTCGGGATGGCGATGAATCCTTTAGTTGCCGGAACCGTGCTCTATGACTGTGCAGGCGTGACCATGACCGGCACGCCCTTGTAGGATGGCGTGCCGGATTGTGGATCGAATTGGCTTAGGGAGATAACGACGTTCATCTCTGGATAGTAGCCCGCGATTGACCCCCGCGGAATGTTGTAGGCCACGGCCTTAAAGCTACGCACCCGGCGCTGACTGCCGCCGTCGTCTATAAGCCCCTGCACGTCGATCCAGTCGCCGTCCTTCAGTCCGCGAGCAGCCAAGTCCTCAGCATTCATAAATACCACGTCGCGCCGTCCAAAGACGCCGCGATAGCGATCGTCGAAGCCATAGATAGTGGTATTGTATTGGTCGTGACTGCGAATTGTAGTGAGCACCAACGCGCCTTCGGTCGAGCGTTGCAAATTCTCGGTCAGGTCCGGTGACAGCAAGAAATTTGCCTTACCGTTATGAGTATTCCAGCGTCGAGAGGAAGCAGCCACATCAAGCCTAAAACCGCCTGGTTTGCGCACGCGCGTGTTGAACTCGAAAAAGTCCGGAAAGACCTCTTCTATTTTGTCTCGGATAAGATTGTAGTTATCGACCATCCCGACCCACTCAATGCCATAGCGTTCGCCAAGTGTAGCGCTAGCAATTCCTGCAATTATCGCCGGCTCCGATCGGACAAGTTTGCCAGGAGGGTTTAGGAAGCCTCGAGAGGCGTGAACCATGGACATCGAGTCCTCCACGGTGACTGCCTGTGGACCCGACGCCTGCATGTCCAAGTCCGTTCGTCCAAGACACGGAAGAAGGAGAGTTGTCCTCGCTGTTAGTAGATGGGAGCGATTGAGCTTCGTGGCGACGTGGACGGCAAGATCGAGTGTGCGCATGCCTTCGAAAGTCGCCTGCGAATCCGACATTGCGACCGCCAGATTCCCGCCCAAACAGACGAGAGCCTTCGACCGGCCGGCGATGATCGCCTCGATGGCCTCAACCGTGTTGTGGCCTTTGTCCGCCCTGCCGCGAAATCCGAACGCTCGTTCGATGCCGTCGAGAAGGGCCATGTTGGGGATCTCGGTGATTCCGACTGTCCGGTCGCCTTGGACATTGGAGTGACCGCGGATCGGCGCGATACCCGCACCTTCGCGACCGATGTTTCCTCGCAGCATTAAGAGGTTGGCGATCTGCTGAACGTTATTCGTTCCTCGGGCGTGCTGCGTAATGCCCATTCCATAGCATACGATCACCCTCTTGGCCTTGGCGTAGATCCCTGCCGCGCTCTCCAAGGCCTCCTTCGTCAGGCCGCTGGCCGCAACGATCTCATCCCACCCGGTGGCTACGATTTCACCCCTGAGCCCCTCGAACCCTGACGTATGCTCGCCGATGAAGGACCGGTCCAACACGCCTTCAACGCCTGCCGAAAGATTCGCTGCATCGAGTTCAAGTAGTGCTTTCATAAGCCCTTTGAGTGCCGCGAGATCGCCGCCGACACGGACCTGATGATAGGCAGAGGCGATCGGGGTCGAGGAAAGCGTGGCCATTTCGACAGGATCTTGGGGCGCGGCAAAGCGCTCTAGCGCGCGTTCCTTCAGCGGATTGAAGACCACGATCGGAACGCCGCGCCGCGCCGCCGCATGGAGCGTTGTCATCATCCGCGGATGATTTGTGCCGGGATTGTGTCCGAAGCTGAAGATCGCATCTGCGTGATCGAAGTCTGCAAGCGTTACAGTGCCTTTTCCGACCCCGATTGATTTCGGGAGTCCGACACTGGTCGCTTCGTGACACATGTTCGAGCAGTCGGGGAAGTTGTTGGTGCCGTACGCGCGCACGAAGAGCTGGTAGAGAAAGGCGGCTTCGTTGGACGCGCGCCCGGATGTATAGAACTCAGCTTGATCAGGCGATGTTAGCTTGTTCAGCTCACGGGCTATCAGTTCAAATGCCGCATCCCATTCGATCGGTTCGAGGCGGTCGCTGCCAGAGTTATATTTCAGCGGGATTGTCAGACGCCCAGCCTCTTCAAGGTCGTGATCCGTCCAGTTCCAGAGTTCCGACACAGTATGCGCCGCGAAAAAGGTTGCGTCGGTCCTTCTCGCGGTCGACTCCCACGCGATCGCTTTGGCGCCGTTTTCGCAGAACTCGAATGAGGATGTATGCTTTGGGTCGGGCCACGCGCATCCGGGGCAGTCGAATCCTTCCGGTTGGTTTGCCTTAAGGAGTGTCCTGCTGCCTTGGACGACAATTTGCTGTCGAGCAAGAGTTCTTGCAACGGACTTAAGAGCGTCCCACCCCCCAGCCGGGTGGTCGTAGGATTCGATCCCTTCCGTGTGCTTGTTTTTCAAGGCAGTAGCTCCAAAGTTTCGACGCAGCGCCGCTGAAATTTGATCACAAGCTACGTGACCAATGCACGTGCCGTTTTTCGCCTTTTTGGCAGCTCTCAAGTTGAAGTGGCCGCCTCCGAGCGGGCGGAGACGGCCATGCCGGACCTGTCAGGATCCGCACGCCTCGGCGGAGGGGAGGTACGCTGGCGCGCAGTCGCTGCTTGGAGCGCATCGCCAAATTTTGGGAGGAGGCGATTGAATGAAGTTAGCTCGTGTTGCCGACCCCGCATAAGTGAACTTTGGTATTGGGTGGTTGGGACAACTCTGAATCCATTCGACGCTGGGGAAATGAAGTCTTCCGCGGCGGTACCGAACAATAGCTGCGGTAAATGCCATCCGCTGGGGACACCTAAGTGCAATGGTGGATATGGGCGGCATCCATAAGCTTGCCCTCGTTCTTGCCGTTTAGAAATCCAACGGCGATCGTCTACAAAGGAGCAACGAACATGGATAGTGCACTCAAATCAATGACGAAAGAAGTCACCCAGGCCGCCTCGGCGGTTGTGACGAAGCTCGAACTTGCCGTTATCCCCGTTTCCGACCCCGACCTGAGCAAAATGTTCTACACAAGTCTCGGCTGGCGCCTCGATATTGATTTCCAAGGCGACGACTACCGTGTGATTCAGTTCACTCCACCCGGATCGGATTGCTCCGTCATGTTTGGAAGAAACATCACGACGGCGCCAGCCGGTTCGTCTCGGGGACTGCATCTGGTTGTTTCTGACATTGAAGCAGCCCGAAAGGACCTGACGTTTCGAGGCGTCGAAACAAGTGAGCCGTTCCACGACGTCGGCGGGGTATTCCACCATTCGAACGGTCTGGGGATAACCACTGGCGTCAATCCTGAGCGCAAAAGTTACGCATCCTATCTGGCATTCCAAGATCCAGACGGCAACGAATGGACCGTCCAGGAAATTACAACACGTTTGCCGGGCCGTCCGGGTGATAAGGCTTTCACTGACCAGCTCACGAAAGCAGTGTGGGGAGCCAATTGAAACTTCCCTGAAGCCGTGTCGCTCTCTGGCCACCCCTCGATTTGATGTCCTAAAAGACCAACGTGCTATTTCGCGATTTAGCTGGGCCAGCCACCTTGCACACATCCTGTTGAGTTGGAATTGTGCCTGCCGGGATGTTGCCCAGCTAAAGCATCTACGGAGAGTTCCCCTTTCATGTTGGCGGAGTAGTGTCGGTACAGTCGTCGACAATGAGTACGTCGAGCCTAAACATTTGGATCTATATTTGCCGCATGATCATCCCGACTATCGGCAGAGTGATTGCCGCTCCCTAGATATTATCCCCTCAAACGATCGCACTTAAATCAATCGTACCGACGCCGAGGGCGGCGGGCGGCCCGAGTGAGGGTCGCTACAATTGAGAAGGATGCACATATCATGAGCAATCAACAGAAGGTCGCCGTTATCACCGGCGCGTCGCAAGGCATTGGCGAAGGTCTGGTCCGGGCCTATCGGGAGCGGAATTACCGTGTAGTTGCCACCTCGCGTTCGATCAAACAGGGGTCGGACGACGGCGTGCACGCAGTGGCAGGCGACATCTCCAGTTCGGAAACCGCAGACCGGGTCGTGCGCGAGGCGCTCGAACGTTTCGGCCGAGTAGACACGCTCGTTAACAATGCCGGTGTTTTCACCGCAAAGCCATTCGTCGAGTTTACCCAGGAAGACTATGATCTGAATTTCGGCGTCAACGTTGCGGGCTTCTTCCACATCACGCAGCGAGCCGCGAAGGAAATGCTAAAGCAGGGTTCCGGCCACATTGTCAGCATTACGACGAGCCTGGTGAACCAGCCGGTCGCGAGCGTTCCCACGGCTCTTGCCTCCCTCACCAAGGGCGGGTTGAACGCCGTCACAAAGGAATTGGCGATTGAGTTCGCAAAGACTGGCGTACGGGTGAACGCTGTCTCTCCCGGCATCATTAAGACCCCAATGCACGCTCCTGAGACTCACGAGTTCCTATCGGCGCTCCATCCGGTCGGTCACATGGGCGAGATCAGCGACATTGTTGACGCTGTGATCTACCTGGAGAACGCAAGCTTCGTCACCGGCGAGATTCTGCATGTCGACGGTGGCCAGAACGCCGGCCGTTGGTAGGCGCTGACCAGAAAAAATCGCGCGGCGTGAACACGCCGCGCCCGCCAGACATGCGAAAGGAAAACAAATGGAACTCGTATTGGCTGCCGATCCGATGTGCTCGTGGTGCTATGGATTTGGCAAGGAAATGGAGCTTCTGCTTCAGCGGCGCCCGGACGCCTCTTTAAGGATCGTTCTCGGTGGGCTCCGCGCGGGTGCCACAGACGTCTTGGACGACGCGGGCAAGCAGTTCAGGCTGCACCACTGGGCTATGGTCGAAGAAGTCAGCGGAGTGCCGTTCAACCGTGAAGGTCTCCTCTCCAGAAGCGGTTTCGTCTATGACACGGAACCAGTGTGCCGGGCGGTTGTAACAGCTCGGATTCTTCGCCCCGAGGCGAACATCCTGAAAATCTTCCGGGCGTTCCAGCATGCTTTCTACGTTGACGCACTCGACACCACAGACGGCGTCGTGCTTGCTGAGGTCGGATCGCGTACGCTGAGTGAACTTGGTCATCCCGTGTCCGCAGAGTTATTCTTAGAAACTTGGACGAAGCAGAGCACACTCGAAGAGGCTGCGACAGACTTCGCTGTAGCCCGCGCCATGGGCGTTACCAGCTTCCCTACACTATTTCTGAAGCAGGGGGGAACTCTCCGCCGGGTGGGCGATGGATACGCGCCAGCCGACGAACTTGAAATGCATCTCGCATCTATGGCTGCTTGACAGGTCGAACTAGGTCTTAAAAAGGAGAATAGGAAAATGCCAATAGTAACCGTACAGGTAACCCGCGAAGGCACCACGCCCGCTCGCAGCTCGGTGTCATCCGAAGAGAAGGCCGCCATTATAGCGGGCGTAAGCCAGGTTATGCTTGATGTTCTCAACAAGCCTCTTGAATCCACGTATGTGGTGATCGAGGAAGTAGATTTGGACAACTGGGGTTGGGGCGGCCTGCCAACTGCCCAGTATCGGAAAATAAAGGCCGAAGGAAAAGCCTGACATTCTGGATACCCTCCGGAATACGAGCGTAACGCCGCCGGTTGCCACCCGACGGCGTTGCTCCTTGTTTGCTGCCGTGACAGCAAGACATATGACACGTTGCGGTCAGTTCATTAGGTATGCCGTTGCCGCTCGATAGCATCTCCTACGTGTTCCAGACGCTCGGCTACCAAATTTTGGTGCGCCTTCAGATGGGCCCCTGGGGGCGTTGGCGAAGATTGTCTTGGCCGTGGTGGCGGCCGCTGCGCATCGTCTTTAGTCAGCCATACCATCGTTTAATTGCTTCAAATCCAGAACAGGCAGATTTGTGGACGGCTGGTGCTACGAGAGTCTTAGTATCTCGCTGCTCGGAGATCGGCGACCACTTGGCGCAAAGATGCCACGACGCCGTCGTGGACGCCTTCGGCGTCCCGCGAAGAGACCGATACCAAATCATCCATGAGCACGAGGCGTCACACTTTCGCGCGCTGGATACGGGGCTTGGGATCGCTCGGACCGGCAAGTTTCTACTGCTCGAAATCACCAGCCGTCCGCGGTCTCGTGAGGCCAAATTGGCATTTTACTCCAAGCTTACACTTGCTCTGAAGGACCGCTGCGACATCGCGTCCTCTGACGTCATGATCTCGCTGCTTATCAATTCGGACGAGGACTGGTCGTTTGGCCTGGGTAAGGCCCAATTCCTGACAGGCGAACTTGGGACGAGCACTGAGCGTCCGCAGTGATTGTGTCGCCTTCGTTGCAGCGAATAGAAGCGATTGGCCTCTTTTTGCAGAAGTTTCAACTCGTACTTCAACCGATACCAAGGTGTTGGCGATACCAATGTGCAAATGCGGAACGCAGTGATCCTCGTCATGCTTCCATCGTGCGGCCATCCGGCTGCAGGACACAAATGGAAGGAGCCAACAGATGAAGATCCTTATGGTATTCACTTCTCATGACGTGCTGGGAAGCACAGGGCGCAAGACGGGCTTCTGGCTCGAGGAAGGTGCCGCGCCTTACTATGTCTTCAGCGACGCAGGCGTCGAGTTGACACTCGCGTCGCCAAAGGGCGGCCAACCGCCGATTGACCCAAAAAGCGATTTGCCGGAGAACCAGACGCCCGCCATGACGAGGTTCAAAGAAGACCCCGCTGCCCAAAAGGTGTTTGCGACTACCAAGAAGTTGAGCGAGGTCCGGTCCGAAGATTTCGACGCAGTTTTCTATCCTGGGGGCCATGGACCAATGTGGGATCTCGTCGACAATCCCGAGTCGATTAGGCTGATCGAATCTTTCTACAACTCCGGGAAGCCCGTAGCGGCAGTCTGCCATGCGCCGGCCGTGTTGCATCGGGTGACCTATCAAGGCGTCCCGATCGTCAAGGGTAAGCGGGTGACAGGCTTTACCAACGGCGAGGAAGAGGAAGTGCAACTGACCAACGTCGTTCCTTTCCTTGTCGAAGACGAGCTCAAGCGACTTGGAGGGCTCTACGAAAAGAAGGCAAACTGGGAGAGCTTCGCCATTACAGACGGCAGGCTGATCACCGGACAAAATCCGGCATCTTCCACCGCGGGGGCTCAGGCGCTCGTGACGCTTCTCACCAGCATGACGGTCGACGAGACAGCCGCTTAAGGCCTCATACTGACGAGCTTAAGAGACCTCGATACGACCCTCTCGTGGTCTCTTTACTATTCCATCCTCGGGTCCCACGCGCTCGACGATATGACGGATGGAAGAAGCCGCGACTTCGATATTCGCTATATGGCCATGAGGCTGAAGCGTGAACGCGAATTGGAGAAATTTGAATGGCTGAAGAAAAGCAAAAACCTGCCGACGCTAGGGATCCGGCGAAAGAACAAGACGATTATCTCCAGGAAGCCCTTGAGGAAACCTTTCCCGCTAGTGATCCGATTTCACCCGGTCATGCCGAGAAACAGCATCCGAACACCACGTCGAGCGAAACAGTGTCTTAGAGTGCCCCATGGTGCAGCCGCTAACGACGTGAACGCTCCCTTAGGCAATAAGTTAAATCGAAAACAGGCCTTCGCATGGATCCAGAGCCGGTGGGTTTTTTGGTACGGAAGCTTCGGTTTTTGGTGCAGACGGAACCTTGATTTGTTGCATTCAGTCTTCGCTGCAGTTCTCGATCGAACGCCGAAGGTTTTCGAGTTGCGTATGAAAGCGTTCTCTATCAAACGCCGTTTCTCCTGACTGGATATCCGGGCGGCAGATCCGCAGGGTGCGCCTTAAAGAACGGAGTTCAGAGGATCGAATAATTTGCAAAAACATACTCGAGGTATTCTTAAGTATTGCAATGAGTGCGCCCAGTGTATAACAAAATGTGAGAATGGTATCAATAGGATTATTTCTATTATTGGCTAAAGAATCGAATCGAATTAATAGTACATAGGTCTCGGATCAGGAGGCGAAGCCAAGTATGGATCATTCTGAAATCTTCCTGGTATTTGCGGTTATCGGAGCCGTGGCATTCGTTGGCGCGATTGCCAAACGTTTTAATATTTCTGGAGCGATCGCTTTCTTGATCGCGGGTGTCCTCGCCGGACTCGTTCCGATCGTACCCGTCGTCCATATCGAGCCAGAATTGGTCCTGATGCTGTTGCTCCCTCCGCTCCTTTACAGTGCGGGGGTGGGTATGAGCTGGAGGGGGCTAAAGTCGAACCTCGGGACAGTCACATTTCTGGCCGTCGGAGGCGTCGTCTTCACGGCGGTCGGCGTGGCTTTTGTCCTCAATGCGATTTTCGGGATTGAATGGGCTTTTGGCTTCCTGCTCGGCGCGATCATCGCACCTCCCGACGCAGTGGCTCCGATGGCCATCGTGAAACGTTTCGTCGTTCCCAACAGGCTCCTGACCATCATAGAGGGCGAGGGGCTGGTGAACGATGCCACTGCGCTCATTCTCATCGGCTTTGCTGTCGCCGTGTTGCGGGGCGGGGATTTCTCACTCGTGGTTGCGTTGGGACAGTTTCTGCTGATCGTGTGCGGAGAAATTGCCTGGGCCGTATTCGTAGCAAAACTTCTCCTGGAACTACGCAAACTCGCCGGCGACCCCCATGTCGAAATCGTTTTATCTCTGATGACGCCTTTCGTTGCATTTTGGATACCACAGGCGATGGGCGGATCCGGCGTGCTCGCCGCAGTCACTGCGGGTGTATACGTCTCATGGAACGGGCCTCGCTACATAGCCGCAGCAACCCGACTCCAAGGATTCTTCATATGGGACCTTGTTACTTACGTTATCGAGGGGGTGGCGTTTTTTCTGACTGGGCTGCAAGTAAGAGCGATCATCGAAGTAGCCGGGCGTGGATTGTGGGCACACTATCTCACGGTTGCGTTGGTGGTGGGCATTGCGGCCGTGGGCCTCCGGTTCATCTGGGTTTTTTCGGGAACGTTTCTGCCGAAGCTCTTACCCAAGAGGTTCGGGATTCGGTCGACGGCTCATTGGCGGTACGCGGCGGTTATAAGCGTTACAGGCGTTCGTGGCGTAGTATCGCTGCTTGCCGCGTTGGCCATTCCTCAACTTTACAGTGTGGACGGTGCCGATTACAAATCGCTGATCTTGGTCGTCACGCTGTCCGTCATTGTCGTGAGCATGGTGGGTGTCGACGCCTTCTTGCCTCCTATCGTCCGGGGACTTGGGCTGTCTAACGAAGGTGTACGTGAGGAGGTCGAGAACCGGACAAAGGAAATCGCTGCACGTATCCGGGCTGTCGATGGAGTGCTTCAAAATCTCGAGCAACTCGACAGGAGGCAATGGACGTCGGAATCCCTTGATGAGCTAAAGCGGAAGCACGAAGATCGCCGGCTTCTCTATCGAAGAATTCAGCACAATCGTGAGGACGGATCCGCCATGACCGATTATCCAGAAATTCAGCTAGCGCTCATCGACGTCGAGCGGGACACGATCGCGCAGTTGTATGCTGAAGAGCAACTCGACGATGATGCTAGGCGCCGAATCGAGAGAGAACTAGATCTCGAAGATACACGGCTGAGACATATTGCGAAGATTTCAGATTGACCGCAAGAATTGGGCTCCGCCAACTGGCGTTAGGAAGACGCTGGATCAAATTTTGGCACAGGGATCACTCGCTGCCCGCTCGGATCTGCCGCGCAGCGCCTTCGATGACGTTGGCAATGTTCTCGGGTTGAGACGCGAAGACGGCGAGGCTGGCCTTGATCTCTGTCACCTGGCTGCCGACGCGTTTTGCCATCTCCCGTTCCAGCTCGGGGTCGAACCACGGCCCAGCTTTTTCTTGGTTTCCAGGCGGGATCGGCGACTTTCGCTGCGAAGGCCCCCTTGGTCGTAAGAACCTGAGATTTCGCCATGTATGCGGCTTCGTCATTCGGTAGATCCGCGGCGAAATCACTCGGGAACGCAGCCGGGTCGAGATAGAGATATTCCCCGTCCTTCTCCTCTCGGATGTTCATGCTACCGGCTGGCTTGGAGCTTTAGAGGCTGAGCAAGCTTTCGCCCCGGCGTGGGCTGTGAAAGCAATGGCGCTGGTTACAAGTGCGATGGCGAGGATGGAGATAGTGCGGCGGTTCAAGCGTTTCTCCTTGGCTTTTGAAGATGAGAGGACGTCAGCCGAAGGTGAAAGCGTAAGCTTCAACACCGGGATCGAGAAAACGAATCTTGAAGCTGTGCGCTTCGACGTCGCCCGACTGGCGGACGAGCTGGTAGAGCTTTGTCGATGTCACAAGGCCGTTGCCATCAGTGTTGATATCGGCTCCATGGTCGGGTCCGGGCGCCTTGCCATCGATCGTCACCTGAAACCGGATCGGCTTGCCCGGGGCGCCGGCTCCGAGAACAAGATGCAGGTCGCGGGCACTGAAGCGGTAGGCGATGCTGCCGTCCTGCTGATCGAGGGTCCCGTGTTCGGCGCCGACGGTCCAAATGCCGGAGAGCCCCCATTCATTGGGATTCAGATTTGCGACCGAATACTCGCGGGCGGCGTCACGGCTCAGGTTTTCGCGGGAGGCGAAGTTGGTGGCTTGGGCATAGCCGATATAGGTTTCGCCGGAACGGATATCGTTCAGGTCCGGACTTGCTTCGGCACCCTTGGCGTTCGGTGTCACCGGCGTGCTCCCGGCCGTGTCAATACCGGCTTCGCGCACCAGGCCCTGGATCGCCTGTTCGGTCTGGAGGTAGTTGCCTTCGCCGAAGTGATGGTACCGGATTTGGCCCCTCGCATCGATCAGGTAGGCGGCAGGCCAATAACTGTTCTCGAATGCGCGCCAGATCTTGTAGTCATTGTCGATCGCGACGGGATAACCGATCTTGAGGTCACGGACCGCCTGTATGACGTTGTCGATTTTCTTCTCGAAGGCGAATTCTGGCGCGTGTACGCCGATTACAACCAGGCCCTGGTCCTTGTACTTCTCGGCCCAGGCGCGGATATAAGGGTTGGTGCGGATGCAGTTGATGCAGGAATAGGTCCAGAAGTCGACAAGCACGACCTTGCCGCGAAGCTGTTCCATGCCGAGCGGCGGAGAATTCAGCCAATCCACGGCGCTGTCCAGAGATGGGGCGCGACCTTCGATCGGCAGATTGCTACGGAAAGGCCGATTTGTATTGTCGGCGAGAGCTACAGGTCCATTGCTGCCGATTTCGGAAGAGCCCGTCACGGGCACGGTGTTCAGCCGGTCGAGCACAGCCTGTTCGAAGGATGCCGTGCTGGCATAAGAAAGTCGTGCAAGAAGCCCGGCATCAAGGCCGAGCGCGATGACCGCCACGCCGGCCAGAACAGCGGCGCCGAGAACTTGGCGAATCCGCTCGCTGACGCCGAGTGATCGTTTCATGGCGGCAAAGATCCTGCCCCCGGCAAAGAGTGCACTGGCAAGCGAGGTTGCAGCGCCGGCGGCGTAAGCAGCGAGCAGGAGCGTCGTCTGGAAGCTGGCGCCTTGAAGGGCAGCTCCGGTGAGTATGAGACCAAGGATCGGTCCGGCGCAGGGTGCCCAGAGCAGGCCCGTTGCGACGCCCAGAACGAGAGAGCTTGCAGCCGTCGACATAGAGCCGGGTCTGCCCGAGGCATTCAGCAGTTTGTTGCCGAAAACGACAATAGGCTGGGTGATGACGCTCGCGATCCGTGTCGAGATGAGACTGATGCCGAAAGTAGCAAGCAGCAAAATCGCGGCGAGGCGGCCGTATTCGTTCGCGTTGATCGCCCAGCTTCCACCAACTGCAGTAAGCGTGGCAACGAGCGCGAAGGTTGTGGCCATTCCGATCAGCATTGGCAGAGTGCTGCGGACGAACGGTTGCCCGGCACGGGCGAAGACGAAGGGAAGGATGGGGAGGATGCATGGGCTGAGTATGGTCAGCGCCCCTCCGAGATAGGCAATGATAAGAAGTGTCATCGTCGTGTCCTTTGAAGCCGATGTATCGGGTTCTGGGCGGCGACTTGGCACGACCAGTGACGAGGCCAATCTGGTCGGCGCGACGTATCGCGGATGTGTCCGGCTTCTGCGAGAACTGTACCCAACTGTAGGAAAAGCTCGCCGCGTTACAGAACGACACAAATCTAAGTCGGGGTGCGTACGGCTACAGAGGGAGGGGCGAATTGTATCGGAGTGTATCCGGGATGCTGAATGCTACATCGACATTCAATTACGTCCGACCTGAGACACATGGGGGATACATGCAGCCGGCTTTCTTCAGATCTGGATCAATCGAGATGGAGAAAAAACGATGTCAGATGAAATCAATCACCAGCGCCGCCGTTTTCTCGGGGTTGCCGCCGCGACAGTTGCGGCCGTCGAGTTCGGCATGACGGCGGTCGCCAATGCCCAGCCCGCCCTATCCTCACCCATTGCCAAATCGGGAGGTCACACAACCTTTGCTGCGCTGAAGCAGATCAAGGCCGGTGTTCTCGATATCGGTTACGCCGAATCTGGTCCCGCCGATGGGGCCGTTGTCCTGCTGGTGCACGGCTGGCCCTACGACATCTACAGCTATGTCGATGTCACACCAATGCTGGCCGAGGCCGGATACCGCGTCATAGTCCCTTACCTTCGCGGTTACGGCACGACGCGCTTTCTCTCGGGCGATACGCCACGCAATGGTCAACAGGCGGCCCTGGCGGTCGATATGATCGCATTCATGGATGCACTGGGCATCGAAAAGGCAATCCTCGGCGGATACGATTGGGGCGCGCGCACAGTCAACATCATGGCTGCGCTCTGGCCGCAACGCTGCAAGGCGATCGTGTCCGTGAGCGGCTACCTGATCGGCAGCCAGGAGATCAACAAAAAACCTTTGCCCCCGAAGGCCGAGCTTGCATGGTGGTATCAGTTCTATTTCGCCACCGAGCGCGGCCGTGTTGGCTATGCCGCCAACACGCGCGATTTCGCGAGGCTGATATGGCAGACGGCGTCTCCGACATGGAATTTCGACGACGAAACCTTTGACCGCTCGGCTCGCGCGTTCGACAATCCCGACCATGTCGATATCACCATCCATAATTATCGCTGGCGGCTCGGCCTTGCCAAGGGTGAACAGAAATTCGACGCCTACGAGAAGCAGCTTGCCATGGGGCCGGTTATCACCATCCCGACGATCACCCTGGAAGGCGATGCCAATGGCGCACCGCATCCGGATCCATCCTCTTATGTCAAAAAATTCTCCGGCAAATACGAACATCGAGAGGTGACAGGCGGTATCGGACACAATCTGCCGCAGGAAGCACCTCAGGCTTTCGCTCAAGCCATTATCGATGTCGCAAAGCTCTAGCCGCGGGCCGGTTGCCGCGAGAAACTACTTTACTCTCGGCAACCCATCGTCGAACTAATAGAAACGCACTGTACAGCCCGCAAGTTATCGTTTGAAAGACTGAAGATGGAGCATGTCGACCACATCCTGATTGTCGATGACGACCGGGAAATCCGCGAACTGGTATCGAGCTATCTGAAAAAAAATGGCCTTCGCACGTCCGTGGCCGCAGATGGTCGCCAGATGCGCAGCTTTCTCGAGGGTAACACGGTGGACCTGATCGTGCTTGATGTGATGATGCCGGGCGACGATGGACTGGTTCTGTGCCGCGAGCTTCGCGCCGGCAAGCACAAGGCAATCCCAGTCATCATGCTGACAGCACGCGATGACGAGATGGACCGGATCATTGGGCTCGAGATGGGCGCCGACGACTATCTGCCGAAGCCGTTCGCAGCACGCGAGCTTCTGGCGCGGATCAAGGCAGTGTTGCGGCGGACGCGGATGCTGCCCCCCAACCTGCAGATTAGCGAGGCCGGCCAGCTTCTGACCTTCGGTGAATGGCAACTTGATACGGTCGGACGGCATCTCCTCGACAAGCAAGGCACCGAAGTCGCACTGAGCGGCGCCGAATACCGTCTCCTGCGCGTGTTCATCGATCATCCGCAGCGTGTCCTCAACCGTGACCAGCTTCTCAACCTCACCCAGGGACGTGACGCTGACCTGTTCGATCGCTCGATCGATCTTCTGGTCAGTCGGCTGCGACAGCGGCTCGGGGACGATGCGCGAGAGCCAATCTATATCAGGACCGTGCGTGCCGAGGGTTACGTCTTTTCCGTCCCGGTCGAGATCTCGGAGCCCAGGAGATGATCGAGGGCGGCAAGATGCGCCTCGGCTGGTGGCCGAGCACCCTGAGGTCGCGCATTTTCCTGATTCTCTTTACCGGGCTGGCGATCGCCTATGGCCTGTCCTTCTGCATCCTCTTTGCCGAACGGTATATGTCGGCGAAAGCCGTCATGCTCGGGACATTGGAAAGCGATCTGGCAACGTCGATCGCAATTCTCGACCGCCTTCCCGCCAACGAGCGGGCCGATTGGCTGCATCGCCTAAGCCGCGGCAGCTATCGCCTCGTTCTTGGTTCCGGACTTCCCGGCGTCCCGGATTTGTCCGGGCGCGGTGCGGAGATCGCGGACCGGATAAGCCAGGCGGCTGGAAACAGGTTTCCGATCCGCGTCGAAGCCATTCCGGGCGACCAAATGCGGCTGCAGGGGCATCTGACGCTTTCGGACGGTTCGCTGCTGACCATCGATGTGACCCCGCGAGGTGTGATGCCCTTGGCCGAATGGCTGCCGTATGTCTTCGCGGCCCAGATGGTTCTGCTCATCCTCTGCACCTGGTTTGCGGTGCGCCTCGCAATTCGTCCGCTAGGCGCTCTCGCCGCTGCTGCCGATGCACTTGATCCCGGCAAGAAGGGATCTCCCCTGACAGAGGGCGGACCGAGCGAGGTTGCCCATGCGGCGCGCGCCTTCAATGCCATGCGTGACCGTATCGCCCATTACCTGGAAGAGCGGGTACAAATCCTTGCAGCGATCTCGCATGACCTGCAGACGCCGATCACGCGCATGCGATTGCGGGCGGACATGGCGGATGAGACGCCCGAAAAGGAAAAACTTGTTAGCGACCTGCGCGAGATCGAACGTCTCATACAGGACGGCATCGCCTACGCGCGCAGCTCTCACAGCAATGGCGAGAAGACATCCCGTATCGATCTGTCGTCGTTCATGGACAGCATCGTCTACGACTATCAGGACACTGGAAAAGCCGTCACAGTCGTAGACATCGTCCAGGGCACGGCTGTGACCAAACCCCATGCGTTGCGACGGATACTAACCAACTTTATCGACAACGCCATCAAGTTTGCAGGCGCCGCCGAGATAAGCGTGGAACGCAAAGGTGAAGGCGATATCGTCATCACTGTTCTGGATCAAGGACCAGGTATTCCGGACGACAAACTGCAAGCCGCCATGCAACCGTTCTTTCGCCTTGAGACGTCGCGCAATCGCGATACTGGAGGCACGGGGCTGGGACTGGCCATCGCCCAGCAGCTAGCATCGACGATCGGTGGGTCCGTCAGGCTCTATAATCGCGCCGGTGGTGGGTTGGCCGCTGAGGTCGCGTTTCGATGACACCGATCTATTGCGCTTGAGGCATCAGGCGGTTTTGTAAGCCAGAATGTCGAGCTAGCCAGATCGTACGCTCCGATACAATTCCGACGTTTTCGCAAACATGCCCGATACGTAGAGCCGAGAAAACACACTAGTCAACGAGTCGCGCAATGTGACAGAGCAAAGGAGTGTTCCATGGCCAAGATCGAGAATGTTCTCTATACGGGCAAGACCCACACGACAGGCGGGCGCGACGGCTTCGCGCGCAGCGATGATACCCAGCTGGAGGTGAAACTTTCGCCTCCGGGCAGTGGCAAGCCCGGTACCAATCCCGAACAGCTCTTCGCAGCAGGCTGGTCTGCCTGCTTTATCGGCGCCATGACAAAGGCTGCCGGTAAACGAAAGATCACGCTTCCGGTAGACACGGCCGTTGATGCGGAAGTTGATCTCGGGACGGCAGATGGCACTTATTTCCTCCAAGCCCGCCTCGCCGTAAGCTTGCCGGGTCTTGATTCGAAACTTGCCCGGTCGATCGTGGACGATGCGCACCAGACCTGCCCGTATTCCAAGGCGACGCGCGGCAATATCGACGTCGTGCTGACAGTGGTTTGAGGGAAGCCAGCGAGGAGATCTCGATGAAACGTATCGTCTTCTGCCTGCTGGCTGTCGTCATATTTGCGGCGCCCTGCGCCTATGACGCCTTCTCGCCGGAGCCGTCGCCATTCACCGGACTCGTTGCGGTCGCGACCGTCGCCGGCAATTCCGGCCGGTAGCCGGGGGCATGGGTCGAGATTGCGGCGTTCCATAAGTGACCAGACATCGACAGGCAGACAGTCGGAACATCCGGGCCGGCGGCGAGGAACAGGCTCCGGATCCAAAACGGAAAAAGGGCGGGCGGCTATAACGCTCGCCCTTTGGCTTGAACTACGATTTCGTTCCTATGTGTTTTTGCAGAAGGGCTGTGGCCTCGAGCACCCGAGGGTCACCCTTAAAATGGAGGTAGGATGGATCGAAAGTTAGGATCGCTAAGGCCCGCGGCATCATAACGCCGGTTGTGTTCATCTCGTCCTGGCTCATTCCCCATCCTCGGCGTGATCCATCCGCTCGCTATAGCCAACGCTCGGTTTTCCGGTATCGTCTGCCGCGATTGCGTGTTGCAGTATCGCGTTGACCTTTTACACCCGTCAGCATTCGACTTGCCGTCGCCATCCTTGTCGAACCCGCAGACGTGTTCAGCATTGTCGCGAGCGGGTTGGAATTATCAATCGACGTCATGATTAAGGTCCTTCAGCCTGTTGGTGCGTGAAGCGCTTGGTCAAGTATTTAGTCCCATAATTGGTTGTTATGCCGCACAAATCACAGGCCGATTCCGTTCAAGACCGCCCAATCAAGATCTCCGCAGCCTACGTTCTGCTTTCCTCGATATTCGGAAGGAACCAGGCGAGAAGGCCTGCGAGAGGCAGAAAGGAGCAGATGTAGTAAACTGTCTCAACGCCATAGCTATCTGCGAGTACCCCCAGAAGCGCGGCGGCTATGCCGCCCAGTCCGAAGTTCAGTCCATAAAACAGCCCGCCAATCAGCCCGATTCTATTCGGTAGCAATTCGATCGCATAAATCAGTATCGACGCGAATGCGCTGGCCATGATCAAGTTGATCAACACGGTCAGAACACCGGTCCAGAGCAAACCAACGTGCGGCAGCATCAGCGTCAGTGGGAGAGGTCCCAGGACGGAAATCCAGATTATGCGGTAGCGCCCGATCCGATCGCCCACAATCCCGCCGATGAGCGCTCCAGCTGCTGAAGCCAACAGGAAGATGAAGAGCATCATCTGCGCTGAAGGGATCGAGAGGCCGAACTTCTCCATCAGGTAGAATGTGTAGAATGATCGGAAGCTCTCGCCATACGCGTTCTTGACGAACATGAGCAATGTCAGAACAACCAGGCCAACGCCGATCGTTACCGGTGCATGACGGACGGTCCCGTCCTTCTGATTGCCCTTTTCTCGCATCGCTGCAAACTCGGCACCGATCTGACGCTGTTTGCTTCCGATCCAAACCAGGAGCGTCATCGCCAGCAATGCCAGCACAGCAAACCACGCGAGGCTCGGCTGCCCCCAGGGCACGATGACCAGCGCCGCGAAAACTGGGCCGAGCGCGCCTCCGGCCTGACCGCCAACCTGGAAAAGCCCCTGCGCCAATCCTTGGCGGCCACCGGCTGCATACCGCGCCATACGAGTGGCTTCGGGGTGGAAAATGGATGATCCAATACCAATCAGGGCGACCGATACGAGGATCATCGCGTAGCTATGAGCGAAAGCGAGGCTGACCAGACCCGAGAGCGTGAACATCATTCCTACGACAGGCGAATAGGGTGCGGGATGTTTGTCGGTGATCATGCCGATTGCCGGCTGCAGTAGCGAGCCGGCAATCTGAAACGTCATGGTGATCATGCCAATCTGCACGAAATCTAGGGCATAGGCATCCTTCAAGATCGGATACGCGGCGGGGATCAGGGATTGCATCAGATCGTTCAGCAGGTGGGTCAGACCCAGGACGGCCAGCACCGTGAGATAAGTTCTGGGCTGTGTCACGGTGGATACGGCGGCTGTCATATGTACCTTCGTCGTCATGCAGAAGCTCAGTGGTATGAAGAATTCTCCCGTCCACTACAAGTGTCACAATTGCGATCCTCGATATCAAGAACCACGCATACCACCTGACGACCTTTCCTCCCGGATCGGGCCGTGGCTTTTGCCGAAGAACTACACCACCTAAACTCGGCGTCCGCGCGTCTGAGCCGTCCCTCGACTTCCTTGGCGGTCTTGTAAGTCATGATGTTCCGCCAATCCGTGCCTAGTCGATCGAGCTCATCGGGATGGAAGAGGCGGTAGAAGTTTTCGCCGGCAATATCAGCAAGTAGCAGACCGACATATTCCAGGAAGTGCTGATTGGCGAAATCCAGCATTCCATCGGATGTTGTAGACCAAGCCATTGCCGGGATCATGTCGATGATCTCGTCAGGATGTGTTGGGTTTTCCAAGTCGATCCCCCGGCTGCGTGTAACGCTGGTGCGGGGCTGAAAATACTCTGTGCTGCGATATTAGGTTAGCTGAGATTTATAGACCAAGGTCTATTTCTGCAGTCCCTTCGTCTAGTCGGAGGGGACCAATGTCTCAATTGAGAGTTGGCGTCATCAGCCCTACCATGGCCGTCAAGCGAGTGGAGCACGCCAGCATTAGCAGTGCATCATCACACTCATCGAGGCAATGCTATATCCGCCAAAAAACTCAACGCTGTTGAGCTTTCGCGGGCAGATCAGTCAAATGGTGTCACCCGGGAGCTCGCGCAATGACCCTAGATACTCCTCGTCCTCTATCCGAATCGGTTTCAGTGGTGCTTGTGCACGGTGCGTTCGTGGATGCCTCCGGTTGGCGAAAGGTCTACTACACCTTGTCGGAGGAAGGCTATGAGGTTCTCGTTGTTCAGAACTCTGCTGTAACCTTCGAGCAGGATGTTGAGCGCACCAAAAGCGTTATCGCCGAGGCGAAGCATCCAGTTGTGCTCGTTGGGCATTCTTACGGTGGCGCCGTCATCACGGAGGCAGGGATCGAAGAAAAGGTCCTGAGTCTCGTTTATTTAGCAGCCTTCGTTCCCGACGCCGGGGAATCCGTCTTCGACCTGGCCTCGCAAGCGGTCCCTGGTGCGGAGACAGCCCCACTCCTTCCGCCGAAGGATGGCTTCATCAAAATCGATCCGCAGAAGTTTGCGGCCGCATTCTCGGCCGACATAGATCCCGCCGAAGCGCAGTTTATGGCTGCCGCCCAGAGGCCGTGGGGCCTTGAAGCCGTCCAGGGCAAGATCACCTCTGCGGCATGGAAAACCAAGCCATCCTTCTATCTGCTCGCAACGGAAGATCGGATGATACCCGCTCAAGCGCAGGCAGCGATGGCCGCGCGCGCAGGTGCCGCGGTCGTAGAGGTTAGCAGCAGCCATGCGGTAATGCTGTCCCAGCCTGACGAAGTCGCAGAGCTCATCACAACAGCAGCTGAGCCGAACCAGCAAAGGAGCTGAGCGTCAGCTGCTGTCCACATCAATCACCGACTGGGGGAATACCATGCGCAACTTCTTTATGCCGACACGTTCACAGGCACCACAAACATCACCGACTAAACCCGAGGAGAATGGCATGCCTCAGCTTTCACGCCGCGCCTTCGCGAGCGCTCTGCCTCTTGGTCTCGTTGGAGGAACCTTTTTCGGCGGAAGTCTTCTCAGCGACTTGACTGCCGAGGCTGCAACATCCAAGGCTGCCGGAACCCCCGTCGCAACAACGCCGTTTGCACAGATTCGCATCGGCCGTTTTACGGTGACGGCGCTTACGGACGGGTATGCCGATATGCCCTACAACTATTTCCCGGGACGCTCAGCCCAGGAAGTGGAAAAGGCCGCAAACGCCCAATTTACGGCCAGACCCAGCGGGGTTCGTTTTCTGTTCAATCAATACCTCGTTGAAGACGGTAAGCAACGCATCCTGATCGATGCCGGCGCTGCAGGTTCTATCGGGGAAACCGGGCATCTGCCGCAGGCGCTGGCCACGCTCGGTCTGAAGCCGAGCCAGATCGATGCCGTTATCGTGACACATATGCACCAGGACCACATGGGCGGTTTGGTTCCCGGCGGTAAGAACAATTACCCCGATGCCGAGGTCTATGTAGACCGTCGCGACGTCAAGCACTGGACCGACCGGGCTAAGCGCAATGGCGCGCCTGATTTCCTGCAGCCCAGCTTCAAGATGGCTGAAGAGGTGGTGCGCCTCTATCCGAAGCTGCAAGCGATCGACGGAGAGCGCGAGATCGTTCCCGGCGTCTCGATTGTCGACCTGACCGGCCATACGCCTGGCCATATCGGCGTCCGCATCGAGGATGGCGCCAAGAGCCTGATCATGGTTTCCGACATGATTTTCCCGGTTGTCCATCCGGCTGCGTCGGACGTGTTCTTCCTGTTCGAACAGGATCAGGCTGCTGCGAAAGCCATGCGCGATCGCTTCTTCCCACAAGCTGCCTCGGAAGGTGCCCTGATCGCTGCGACACACATGCCATTCCCAGGTCTTGGTCGCGTGGTCTCTGATCGTGGTCAGATGCGCTGGGAAGTAGCCGACTGGGCCTTGCAAGATTGATGCTTTAGCCGAAGGATTTAGGCACCTGAAGATAGATTAAGGCCCGCATTATCCGCTGATGCGGGCCTCCTCGAGTATGGAGACGAGGTATGGCGTACCACTTTCTGGAAGTCGCCGTGACGCCAAGCGTCCGAGCCGCGCAGGCGGATATGGGGGTCGACCAGATATGGCTGGGCGAGCACGATCGCCCTTCGGATACTTTGACGGAGAATGAGATCGCTTTCATCGCGACGCGCGACAGCTTCTATATCGCGTCTGTGTCAGAAACGGGTTGGCCGTATGTTCAACATCGCGGTGGGAAAATCGGTTTCCTCAAGGTTGTTGATCCGCAAACGATGGCATTTGCCGACTATCGCGGAAACCGCCAGTACATCAGCGCAGGGAATTTCGCAGCCAACGACCGCGCCTGTCTGTTCCTAATGGACTATGTCCGACGGACCCGGCTCAAAGTCTATGCCCACGTCGAGCGGCTGACGCTCGACGCCGACCAATCGCTCACGGACCTCGTATCCGATCCGACGTATAGGGGCCGTGCAGAGCGGATATTCAAGCTCCGGGTCGAAGCATACGACTGGAACTGTCCCCAGCACATCATCCCCCGCTACACCGAACAGCAGGTTGAGCAAGCAGTCGCACCGCTTCGTCAGAAGCTGCAACAGCTGGAAGCTGAAAATGCAGCGTTGCGGGCAAGATTAGAAGGAAGATCCGAATGACCGACGCTGAAAGACCGCCTCTGCCCCCGTTTACATCAGAGACGGCTGCCGAAAAGGTGCGGCTTGCCGAAGATGGCTGGAATAGCCGGGACCCGGGCAAGGTCGCGTTCGCATACACGGTTGATAGTCAGTGGCGTAACCGCGTCGAGTTCGTCAATGGTCGTGAGGCAATCGTTGCTTTTCTCACAGGAAAATGGCGGCGGGAGCTCGACTACCGTCTGATCAAGGAGCTGTGGGCGTTCGATGGCAACAGGATTGCCGTCAGGTTTGCATATGAGTGGCATGACGACAGCGGCAATTGGTTCCGATCCTTCGGCAACGAGAACTGGGAGTTCAATGATAGTGGCCTGATGGGCAAGCGATACGCCTGCATTAACGACCTGCCGATCCGCGCGGAAGACCGTCGCTTTCACTGGCCGCTCGGTCGTCGGCCCGACGACCACCCGGGGCTCAGCGAGCTTGGTTTCTGATCAACCTCGTTTCCATCTCCATCAGTCGAAGACAGCGGCATGGTCATTTGAATTCGCATTTTTCACAACGTTCATCTCCGGCAGAAGAGGAGGCTATCGAGGTCAAAGCCTTCGTCGATCTGTACAATGTCTCACCGGCAGAGCTCAGGGCGGAAGAGCATTTTGAATGCCTGCCCATCAACCGTGGATGCGCAATCTCGCTGCCAAGCGCGCCGGCCATCGGTCTGAACCGTGTATTGGGACTGAACTCCGTGACGGATCTTGAGGAAGCCTATGAGTGGATGATTGGAAAGACCGGACACCGGTTTTTCCAGGTAAATATAGATAAGGTTTCGGCCGGGACTAAAGACTGGATCCTTGCCAAGGGTCTGCTTGAGTATGGTGTCGGCTGGGCGAAGCTTGTCTACGACGGCTCATCAGTGAACCTTTCGGAGCCCAACTCTTTCCGAACGCGCCTCGTTCATGTTGAGGAAGCCATGCTCTTTGGATCGATGGTGTGCAAAGGCTTTAACTTTCCATCGACCCTGACGAGGTTGTGGTCTGCAATCGTCGGAAAAGGAGGCTGGTCGTGTTTTTTCGCCCTCGATGGTGAGTATCCAGTCGGAACAGCTGCCATGTATCAGTCTGGCACTTACGCATGGTTAGGCGGTGGCACGACACTTCCGGAGTTCCGAAATCGCGGTGTTCAAAAAGCGCTCATCAAAAGCCGTGTCGAACATGGGCTCGGCAACGGCGTGTCGACATTTGCCGTCGAGACATTGGAACCTGTAGTTGGAGAACCGAATATTTCCTTTGATAACCTTAGGAAAGTAGGCTTCCGGCAGGCATTTCACCGGAAGAACTTCAGGTTGTGAGATGGCAATCTTGCCCGATGGGCTCGCCCGCCATCTGCCTCGCCGGCCGTGCACACTAGCGCAAGGACGCGCGGTATCTTCTCGCTGAGCCACGCCTCGAAATTTCTGTTCAATCGGAGGAAGGGAAAGTACGCATGAATACGGAAACTCGCAAAGAAATGGCCGCCCGGTTGACTTCAACACCCGGGATTGTCGCAGCGCTCGATCAAAGCGGAGGCTCTACCCCCGAGACCTTGCGCTCATACGGAATATCCGACGCGGCCTATCAGGGCGAAACGGAAATGTTGAAGCTTATCCATGAGGTGCGCGTAAGGATAATGACCGCCCCCACATTCTCTAGCGAACGTGTAATTGGCGCCATCTTGTTCGAACACACTATGGATCGCTCCATCGGCGCCAAATCAATCCCGGCTTACCTTTGGGAAGATCGCGGAATTTTCTCCTTTCTAAAGGTCGACAGCGGTCGAGAAGCTGAGCAGGACGGCGTTCAGTTGATGAAGCCCATGCCAAATCTGAGCAATTTGCTAGAGCGCGCATTGGAAAAAGGCGTCCTCGGGACGAAAATGCGTTCGGTCGTGCATTCAGCGTCCGAAAAAGGCATTTCTATTGCTGTTAGGCAACAATTTGACGTGGCATCGACCATCCTAAAGAATGGATTGATCCCGATTATCGAGCCTGAGGTTCTCGTCAGCAGCCCGGATAAGGTGATTGCCGAAGCCATTTTGGTCAAGGAAATCCTCAAGAACCTTTCGGAACTTGCTCATGGAACGCAGGTCATATTGAAGCTTACTCTGCCAAGTCAGCCCGATCTCTACGCAGCACTTGTCGAGCATCCTAAGGTTGCCCGGGTTTTTGCCTTATCCGGGGGCTATAGTCTAAAGGTCGCTTGTGAAAAACTCAGAGAGAACACCGGGGTGATCGGAAGCTTCTCGCGGGCTCTGTTTGAGAATCTACGTGTTTCCATGCCCAACGCCGAATTCGACCTAAATCTCTCTCAAAACATTGAGGAAATATATTTGGCTAGTACACAGAAAGGCGAGAACGCGTGACGTGGTGCATTCGAGAGTGCGATGTACGACTACGTGAAATTTAATGCCTGTTCCCTGTTGCGCCGACGACAAATTTGCCTTGACGCGACACTCGACAACCACCGGACGGGTAGTGAGTTCAGATCTACGGCAATGGCGGCGGTTTTGCTCAACCGTAGTACATCATCTCGGCTTGGAAAGCAAAGTAGTTGATCAATTTGAGATTGCAGAGACATAGGGTGCCGGGGGGTCGAATCCGTCCCAGGCGTTCACCTTGAACCTAGCCAATTTATTTCTTCGGAACGGCTTTCGGCTTCGGTTGATACAGGTGTCGTTTGGCGTTCGAGCGGAGAGCATTGTGGAAATCCGTGTCCGCTATCTGAATCAAAAAAGCCACCGCACCACTAAATGGTTTCGGCATATTCGGGATCTTCGTCAATATTTCGACTCGCCATACTGGAGACCACCACGTCGAACTAATAGCGATGATAGTTCCACCACTTGAAGGCAGCTTGGATTCCAAGATGCAGATGCTCCAGGTTCCAATCGACACGCAGAATGAGACGGCGCCAGACGCCCGGCTCGATCTCATCGATAGAAACTCTAATCTGCAGAGTTTTCGCGGCTTTGTACATTGGCCGAGTGAACAAGGTTGCCGGCGGATCGTCAAGACGTTCGCTCGCGCGCCGCATGGCCATTTTGCGTCGTCGTACGTTCGGTTGCAATCAAGAGCATGGAAACATGCTCCCGCTTAACGCACTTCATCTCCACTGAGCTTCGCCTACAACAATCCGTCGGCCATTTTGACCAAATGAGCGACTGAAGTTGCCTTCATCTTCCGCATCATGTGGCCCCGATGAAGCTTCACCGTTGCCTCAGCAAGTTGAAGCTCTGCCGCAATCTGCTTATTAAGTTTACCGACGATCACTAAAGCCATAATTTGGCGCTCACGCTCCGTCAGCATCAAATATCTTGATCGGGTGGCCACGTTCAGTGTTTTTTCCTCTCGACGAGCGGCGTCGCGAGCGATCGCGCGGTTGACGGCTTCCAACAGATCTTGCTCCCGCACCGGTTTGCTAAGTACGTCTATGGCGCCCGCCTTCATCGCCCGCACCGCCATGGGCACATCGACGTGAGCGCTAATCAACACGACGGACCGAGGAAGATTGCTCTTTGCCAACTCCTCCTGAAACTCAAGTCCGCTTTGGCCGGGAAGTCGGATGTCGAGAACTATACACGCGGCTTTTTCGGGATCGTCTGCGGCCATGAACTCTTTTACGGAGCCGTGGGTTTCAGCGCTTAGGCCCACGGACTCGAACAGCCCCTTGAGAGCTTCGCGGACGCTTTGATCGTCATCAATGATGATGACAGTGGGCCGTCTGTTCTTCCTGTCATCGATCAATGGCCGCGTCCTTGAAGCTGGAGAGCGTGAAGTTAAATGAGCTCCCGCGTGGATGACTGGATGTAGCCCAGATGCGCCCTCCATGAGCCTCAACGATAGAGCGGCAGATAGAAAGGCCCATTCCTATGCCGTCAGGTTTCGTGGTGTAGAACGCCTCAAATACCCGGTCGAGCTGTTCAGGGGGGATAGCTTCCCCCGTATCAGAAACACTAACTTCGACTCCGCCCTCTGGACGCTGCGTGCACTTGACCCTGATCACTGCATCTGCGCCAGGAGGCATTGCCTCAGCGCTGTTCATTATCAGATTAAGCAGGACCTGTTGTAACTGCGTGCGATCACCCAAGACATAGACGGGGTCTGGCGTAAGATCCGTGACGACCTGTAAGCCTCGGGATTGCAGCTCTTCCCGCAGAAGGAAAAGCACGTCACGAAGCGCTCTGGTAAAGTCAGTCCTCTCCATACTCACCGGAGATCTCTGGGCCATTGCACGTATACTGGCAACAATCTCGCCGGCGCGATGCCCGTCATTCACAACCCGCTCCGCGGCCAGGCGAGCCTGCTCAAGATCTGTATGTCCGTCCTGAAGCCAGCGCAGGCAGGTCCCGGCATTGGTAACAATCGCCATCAGCGGCTGATTGATCTCGTGTGCGATCGAGACGGCCAGCTCGCCGATGGTGGTCAGCCGGGTAACATGTGCAAGGTGGCTCTGGCTCTGCCGAAGGGACTCTTCTGCTCGTTTGCGATCCTCGATGTCCACAACCACGCCGTACCACCGCACGACATTTCCTTCCGCATCAAGTAGTGGGCTTTGTTGCAGGTTGAACCACCTGTATTCGCCGTCGAACCGTCTGATGCGGGCATCTACTGGATCGGGGCGTTTGGTGGCAACAATTTCCTCCCAACTTATGCGCATGCGTTCAACGTCTTCAGGATGAAACATCCGATAAAAACCGAAGCCTACGATTTCTTCGAAGGGAAGGCCGACAAAATCGGTTAGATGCTGGTTCCAGTATTCAAGCCGCCCGTCCGGCGTGCACGACCACGCCATGGCTGGGATGGTATTGATGATGAGGTTGAGCTTGTGCTCGCTCTCTCTGAGTGCGGCCTCGCTCGCACGCAGAGCGTTCTCGGCGCACTGGAGATTTTCGATGTCGATGTTAACACCGAACCAGCGCACGATGCCATTGGCATCCTTCAGTTTCCGACCGGAGAAATAGAACCAGCGGTATTGTCCATCTCTGCCACGGATGCGACCTTTCAACTGGGTGTGGTCGGAATGCTCAAGGTCCCGCTTCCAGATCTCCACCATCTCCGGAATATCATCGGGATGGTAAAGGTCTAGAAAGCCCCACTCGAGGATTCGTTCGGCCTGCAGGCCGGCATAGTCAAGCCAACTCTGGTTCACAAAATCCGCGCTTCCATCAGGTCGTGCTGACCATACGAGCACCGGAAGCGAATCGATGATGAGCCGGAGATTTTCTTCGCTAGCCGCAAGTGCCGATTTCGTCTCCTTGAGCGCAACTTCGGCTTGTTTACGATCTTCGATATCGAGAACGACACCATACCATTTCAGAACATTGCCTTCGGGATCGAGATGAGGCTTTTGACGAAGAGAGCACCAGCGGTAATCGCCATCCGCGCGCCTGATCCGACCTTCGACTTCCCTTCCCGTCTTGGAAGACATGATGCTCCGCCACTCCGAGCCCAAATGGGCGACGTCATCGGGATGAAACAGGCGGTAGAAATTTTCCCCGGCAATATCTGCAAGCGGCATGCCGATGTATTCAAGAAAGTGCTGATTGGCAAAATCAAGCATCCCATCAGAAGTCGTCGACCAAGCCATCGCGGGGATCAGGTCGATGATCGTGTCGAAGTTCGTCTGATTTTTCAAGTAATCCCCCACTGCTCGTGCTCTCATAAACTACGCTTTTCCGCTGGACTGCGTTAGCCGAGATTCATAGACGAAGGTCTATTTTTCAATCCTTTCGTCTAGTGGGACGAGACCTTGATCGCAATTGAGAACAGCCCAAATGCGCTTTAAACATAAGCTAAAGCGATTGGCTGAGGTAGCACATAAGGCAACCCACACCCGGAAAGCCTCCGCCGAACTGCCCGTAGCTGTCGACCTGTTTCACGGATGGATAAGCTGGTCGATACCAACTCGGAGCTCGCGTCATGACATTGAAGCAAACTCGACTTGTGCCCCACGCCGTTTCGGTCGTGCTTGTAGACGGGCTTTTGTCGACGCGTCCGGATAGCGGAGCGTCTATCAAACCTTGTCGCAAGTGGGCCATAAAGCCCTCATCGACCGAAACTCCGCCATCTCGTTCACTCAAGACGTTGAGCGCACAAGGGGTGTTATCGCTGAAGCGAAAAATCCGGTGGTGCCCGTCGGACATTCGTATGGTGGTGTGATTAGGGAGCAGGGACCAATGAAAAGGTCGTCAGCCATGTTTACGTGGCAGCCTTCGCTCCAGACGCTGGTGAATCTGTATCCGACTTGGCATCACAAGATATCCCTGGTGCAGAAAAAGCTCCCTTGCTTCCGCCGAAGGGAGGCTTCATTCGAGTGGAACAGGAGAAGTTCCCGTTGGCGCTCTTCGGCGAGGGAAGAGGCCTTTGCCTGAAATTGGAGATTACAATTCCGATGCAGGCGGTTTTATTGCGCGATTTAGATCACCTTTCCTAAAATCAGGCGATACTTGGTTTAACAGCGTATGGCTCGTTTTCGACGACACCCGAGGATGGGGTGCGCTAAGAATTCAGGCAATTGCAGCCGCACAACGAAACAAGATGGAGAATGGTAATGACACTTTCAGCCAACAAATCCAGCATCCTTCCCTCGGGCGGTGGCGCAACCCTGCTCGATCCGTCCGATACGGTGATCCTCCTGCTTGATCATCAGTCTGGTCTGTTCCAGACCGTAAAAGATATCGCAGTCGCTGATCTCCGCAGAAACGTGGCGATGATTGCCAAGCTAGCTACACTTCTCGACATTCCTGTCATCACAACGGCTTCGGAGCCTGCCGGCAGCAACGGCCCGCTTATGCCGGAAATCCATGAATACGCGTCGCACGCCGTTTACGTTCCGCGTAAAGGTGAAGTTAACGCATGGGACAACGACGATTTCGTCGGCGTAGTAAAGGCGACGGGCCGCAAAACACTTGTGATGGCTGGCGTCTGGACAAGCGTATGCGTGATGTTCCCCGCACTCGATGCACGGGCAGCGGGGTACGAAGTATATGCGGTAATGGATGCCTCAGGCGACCCCAGTGAAATGGCATCTCGAGTTTCGCTAGCTCGCTTTGTGCAAGGCGGAGTGAAGCCGACATCCACAAATTCGCTCTTGTCAGAACTCCACCGCACCTGGGCTCGTCCAGAGGCCGGCGACCTCGCCCAGCTTTATGCGATGGCAGCACCTAACTATGCGGCTGTGATCGAGAGTTATCAGAGGGCACAGGACGCTGTCAGGAATGCGGGCTAAACGACTGATTGCGCGCGGGATTGTTTCCAGCCCGCTCGCTCCATTGTGCTGCAAATAGAAACCCTTTCAAAATTGCCGGGCCGAGTGGGCCCGGGAGGAAGTCTCTCGTTCCACCGATGGTGGCCAACAGGGCTGTTCTTCCCACATTGAAGGTCTCAGCCATGAAAATTTATCTCCTGTCCCTCGGTGCCGGCCTGTTGGTGGGCGTGATCTACAGCCTTCTCAATGTCCGCTCGCCCGCTCCGCCTGTCGTCGCTCTGGTCGGTCTCCTTGGCATCCTCGTTGGCGAACAGCTCGTGCCTCTTGCAAAAACCATCTGGAACAAGGAGCCCGGGGCGGTGGCGTGGCTCAACCACGCCAAGCCGCACATGTTCGGACATATGCCCAAGGGCGGGCAGACCTCCAGACAAGACGCTCCCGAGGGCAAAAGCTGATGACGACGCGCCGCACGTTTCTTGGTGCGGCGTCCAGCCTCGCCTTGTCCAATCTCCTCTTGCCGGCCAAAGCCGCGGATACAAACAAGACCGGAGCAGACACCATGCATCCCGATATCATCCTTCACAATGGCCGCGTCACGACGCTGGATCGCGCCAACCCCAATGCAACGGCAATTGCCATCAAAGACGGTTTGTTTGCCGATGTGGGTAGCGATGGCGCTGTCATGGCGTTTGCAGGGCCGGATACGAAAATTATCGACCTCAAGGAAAAGCGCGTACTGCCGGGCCTGATCGACAACCACACCCACGTCGTGCGTGGCGGCTTGAACTTCAACATGGAACTGCGCTGGGATGGCGTTCGTTCGCTGGCAGATGCAATGGACATGTTGAAGCGGCAGGTCGCGATTACCCCTGCCCCTCAATGGGTGCGCGTCGTCGGTGGCTTTACCGTGCACCAGTTTTGGGAAAAGCGTCTGCCGACAATCGAAGAAATCAACGCTGTCGCGCCCGATACACCGGTGTTTCTGCTGCACCTCTATGACAGGGCGCTTCTCAATGGTGCCGCCCTTCGTGCCGTCGGCTACACGAAGGATACGCCCAACCCGCCGGGTGGTGAGATTACGCGCGATCTCAACGGCAATCCGACAGGGTTGCTTTTGGCGAAGCCCAATGCGGGCATTCTCTATTCGACGCTGGCCAAGGGGCCAAAACTGCCGCTGGACTATCAGGTCAATTCGACCCGCCATTTCATGCGGGAACTGAACCGTCTAGGCATCACCGGCGTCATCGATGCGGGCGGTGGTTTCCAGAATTATCCGGACGACTATGAAGTCATCCAGAAGCTTTCCGACGAAAACCAAATGACGGTTCGTCTCGCGTACAATCTGTTTACCCAGAAGCCGAAGGAAGAGAAGCAAGATTTTCTCAAATGGGCGCAGTCGGTCAAATACAAGCAGGGCAATGACTACTTCCGCCACAACGGCGCTGGCGAAATGCTGGTCTTTTCCGCTGCCGATTTCGAGGACTTTCGCCAGCCAAGGCCCGAAATGGCCCCGGAAATGGAAGGCGAGTTGGAAGAGGTGGTGCGGGTCCTGGCGGAAAACCGTTGGCCCTGGCGCCTGCACGCCACTTATGACGAGACGATCACGCGTGCGCTGGATGTTTTCGAGAAGGTCAATAAGGACATTCCGCTGGAAGGCCTGAACTGGTTCTTCGATCATGCCGAAACCATTTCCGACCGCTCCATAGACCGTATCGCGGCTCTCGGCGGCGGCATCGCGACACAGCATCGCATGGCCTATCAGGGCGAATATTTTACGGAGCGCTACGGCCATGGCGTTGCCGAGGCAACGCCTCCGATCCGCAAGATGCTTGACAAGGGCGTCCATGTCTCCGCCGGAACCGATGCCACCCGCGTCGCCTCCTATAATCCATGGGTTTCGCTCTCCTGGATGGTCACGGGCAAGACCGTTGGCGGCATGCAGCTTTATCCGCGCGCGAATTGCCTGGATCGCGAAACGGCGCTGCGCATGTGGACGGAAAAGGTCACCTGGTTTTCCAACGAGGAAGGCAAGAAAGGCCGCATTGAAAAGGGCCAGTTCGCCGATCTCGTCGTGCCGGACAAAGACTTTTTCTCCTGCACCGAAGACGAAATCTCGTTTCTGACCTCAGACCTCACCATGGTCGGTGGCGAAATCGTCTACGGGTCCGGTGACTTCAAGGCGCTAGATGAAAACGACGTGCCGCCCGCTATGCCCGATTGGTCTCCAGTTCGAAAGTTCGGTGGCTACGCCGCCTGGGGTGAACCGGAAGGTGCCGGTCAACGGTCGCTGCGCCGGACAGCCATCACCTCGTGCGGTTGCGCCAGCGATTGCGGTGTTCACGGTCACGACCACGCAGACGCATGGACGTCGAAACTGCCGATTGCTGATCTCAAGGGGTTCTTCGGGGCGTTGGGTTGCTCGTGCTGGGCGGTGTGATTGTCCCTGCTTTGGCGGACAGGCAGTGCGGCCCGTTCGCATTTCATAATTACAGAAAACGCAATTAAATCGGAACTATTGATGCAATTGTGGGCGGCAATGTTTCCGCTCAAGATCACTCCGTCGCAAGACGACAGCCCGTCACGCCGGGCCAAGCTGCAGGAGCAGCCATGACCTACCAAACACATACCGACAATCGAGTGAAAGCAGGTCTGGCGGGCATCATCGCAACGCCAGTGATCCGGACCGTTGCGCTGCTCGCGCTATGCGCTGCCTATATTCAGGGTCCTTTGACCAAGATCTTCGATTTCAATGGCGCCATGGCAGAGATGGACCACTTCCGCCTGCAACCTGCCGCTGTCTTTGCAGTCATTGTCATTGTTTTTGAGCTGACGGCGTCTGCCATGGTAATCTCAGGCGTTCTGCGCTGGGCAGGCGCCTTGGCGCTTTCAGGCTTCACGCTGATTGCCACACTCATCGCACTTCGGTTCTGGGCACTGGCTCCCGGCATGGAGCGCATGATGGCCACCAACGCTTTCTTCGAACATCTAGGCCTTGCTGGAGCATTCGTCTTCGTTGCCGCCTTCGATCTCACCAAGGGAGCGAAGCGAGGAGCTCCCACACATCCACGGGGGGAAGCTTTGCCCCGCTGCGCCAGCCTGTTTTGCAGTGCTCTGGGCCGCGCATAGGTTCCCCTCTTTTGCCCGGTATGTTCTATTTCGCTTCCAAGCCGGGCGACTGCGAGTGCGCCATGGCAATTACCATCCACGAGCGTGATGTTCGGCCTGTACAAAATCCTGAGAAGAAACTGTGATACCGCACACCAGGGAATTACAGGCAATCAACACAGCCTGGCAGATCGCGATGCAAGTTCTTGGCGGAGAGGGGCGCACCATGATCGTGGTCACCCACGAAATAGCCTTCGCCCGAGACGACGGCAGCCGCGTGTTCCTGAGCCAGGGCGTGATCGCCGAGGAAGGAGATTCGAAAGAGGTTCTTGCGAAACCACAAAGTGAGAGGCTGCGCGCATTCCAGTCGTACTAAATAACCTTTCCTCCAAGCGCAATGCTCCGGGCGAGCCCTCGGTCTCCCTACGTCGTGAGTTCCATAATTGATCTTATGCATTTTTCGTTAAAACACTGAAAAAGCTACAGAAAAGCCTTCGTCCGATCCGCTTTCCTACGCTGGGACAATGAGCAAGTTCCGAGCCCTGCTGCGATCGGTTTTGCGGGGCGTCGGCGCTGGTCGCGGGTGCAAACAGAGGCGCACCGAAACTTAGCCCCAAGAAATGCGCGACGCGCTTGACTGCGTTGATCGCAAAACGTTGCCTGGTTTGTTGGCGCCAAGGCTGCTTGTCATGGTCCGGTCGGGACTGGGTTTCACGGCTAGAGGGCCTGAATCGGCAGGATCCGATCAACCCAAATGAATGAACCGAAGCACGGAGTGGAAACGTTCCTTTCACGCCCCGCCCTCCCCCGTGGGTAGCCAAATACCAGGACGGCCACCCTTCATTTTTCGAGTGAAAAGTCTTTCTCAGCTCAAATAAGCGGCTGGGGACCCTGCGAATCCTTGCAGATTTTTTGAATCATATAATTTGAAACCGAAGCCACGGGTGATCTCCGGACGTTAGCGCCTGCTATCCGCGATGCTTTCGGCTCACCCTCATGAACGGCTCTTGTGGCTGCCTTCACCTTACATCCTCAATCCAGAATGAGTGCCGGGGACCCTCGGAATCCTTCCACGGGTTTTGCAATTCTGGAAAATTTTCCTCCGGAGAGGCAGCGCCGGGGACCCTAGAAATCCTTGGCCGGGCCTTAAATCCACGGAACTTGATAAAGGCCTCTCAGATTATTGATCCGGCAATCTGCATGAGAAGCAGGAATGCCCGGAAAAGCGGTGCCGATATCCGCTGTCAAGGTAATCTGTTCACCGCCCGAATTATTGGGGTTGCATTGGATCGCGCGCAGTGGCGCGTGAGGACGATCCGCATCTACTCCGACATGCGCCGTGTGTCCCTGAGAGAGATGAGTGCGGGATTCGCCGACGCAATCAGCAGACATCTGTACCCCGAACTATCTACCTGTTTCCAATGCCTTTACGTGTCCTGTGGACGCGAGGCAGACAACAAGACGACTAATTAATGGCATTGAGGTCTTTTGAAGGGCAGAGGCATCAGAACGAGTCAGAACGTTGCATTCTGTGAATGTGTATATCAAAATAAACTAGTGATTTTGGTGTTAAGATAAACTTGATAATACGAAGGCAAGTAAAAAAATTAGGTGCATTGGCGGAATTTTATTCGTGAAATCTGAATTTTGATCTTGATAATTTGAAAAATTGGAGGTTTCTTTAACTGGCCATTGTGAGCGATGGCCCTGCGCCGATGAGTTCTCCGCCGCGGATTGCGGCGGATCTCAGCGGCGCAAGGATAGTGACTGAAACCGGATCGTGCGGTGAATTGGCCTTTGAGGGCCGGCCGGACTCTCTGTCAAAAGATACGTCTGCTGAAGTCGAGTAGTTTAACGGGGTAACGAGTTCATGCCTCGCGTGGAGATCAGCGCTCGCGGTCTCAATCCGAAACCGCCGCATTGTGCAGTTCAGTGCGGTTCACTTCCCACAGTTCTCCAGTTGTAACCCTCCGGAGTCGGAAACTCGGAGCCTCGCGTAATGCGATAATTTTCGAAATTCAACAGAGTTCACACCCAATGTATTCCCGCAGCGGATCATCGGACGAGAACAAAAGGAGCAAATTCATGAATATCAGGACCGACCTGTATATCGCCAAGAGGAACATGGCGCAGGTAAAAGAAATTCTCAAAACTTCAACTGATCTGTCTGACGGGGACCGTCACCAAATCACATTGGCGTTGAATAGACTCCCCGAGTGGCTAAATATGCCTCTTGAACAAATCCCTGGTGAGGCTCCCCAGTTACGCGAGCTTCTTAAGCACCTCTTTCCGGCCAGATTAAACGTCAGTCCCAAGACGTTCGCCAATTTGAAATCACATTGGCTTAAGGCGATCCTGATCACCTCGGGTCAAGAAGATGTGAACAATTGTCTACTGAGAAGGGAGTGGCATGTCTTCGGCTTCAGCAGTCAATACGATTTTCGAACATACCTAATGCCAGCCGCACGCTATTTCAGCTGCCGCGAGGTGTTGCCTCATCAGGTAACCGATCTATGTATGCAGGACTATTTTCGGTATCGGAGCTTAACATCTCTGCGAAAAAAGCTTGACAACATCATTCGCCCCACGTTGATCGCTTGGAATTGCTTTGCCGATGAGCACCCAGAACTTGAGTTGAATCACGTTACTGTTTCGGCCCGACGCAACGGTCCAACTCTCCCTGACATTGAGAAGCTTCCAACAACTTTTGGGACAGAGGTTTATCAACTTCTCAACTGGTGCGAATGTCGCGATATATTTGCTGACGATGCGCGGACAAGACCGCTTTCTGTTTCATCAAGAGTGGGACTCAAGTTGGATATTAAACGCGCCGTCTCCGCGCTTATAAAAAACGGCATCGGACGGAACGAGATCGATAGCCTGAAGATATTATTCATAAAAGAAAACTTCAAAGCGATACTAAGCTACTACATGGGAGATCGGCTAGAGCCCAAGCCTGTGTTCGATTTGGCCCTTTCTCTTTTCTTGGTTGCCCGTGATTTTCTGCGACTTGATCCCAATCAGTTGGAAGAACTAAAACGAATTGTATACAAGTCACCCCGGCGTCCCGCGGTGATGGCACCGCGCAACGAGGTGAAGTTAGCAGTATTTGATGATCCCGCTTACCTGCTTCGATTGGTCAAGACCCCTACTCTGTTATGGATCCTGGTGCGAGAAGGCGATCCGAAATCGGCGTGGACCATGGCTAAAGCCCATGCCGCTTTGGCCATTTGTATCTTGATCTACATGCCTATTCGGCTCGCGAACCTGGCGTCCCTGTCCTGGGACCGACATATCTACCTCCGGCCTGCCGGACAATCGCGATTGGTGATTCCGGCGCACGAAAACAAATCCGGTACAGCGCTCGATTTTGATATTCCGCCTACCCTTGCGGAAATGTTGCTCGAGTATCGCGAAAAGATTGCGCCTAACGCTATGGGAGGCCCATCGAAGTATCTATTTTTTGGTTCGAATGGGCTTCCCAAAGGGGACGCACAGGTCGCAAGGCTCGTTAAAGAATACACCGAGAGATTTGTGGGAGTACCTCTGAACCCTCATATTTTTCGGCACCTGTGTGCCAAAATCATCTTGGACGCGGATCCCGGCGCGCATGTTTTAGTGCAGCAATTGCTGGGGCATAAGAACCTGTCTACCACAGTAAATTTTTATGCAGGGTACGAGCCCAAGCGAGGCCAGCGCCATCACCAAAAGCTTCTAGAAGAGTCGATCTCTGCCGGCCTAGAGGGCATCCAGGTCAAACGCGAAAGGGATGCCCGTGATTAAGAAGAGGAGAATTTCTTCGCTGTCGTTCGCCCTTTGGCCAGAGGCAGATAGGGACCTGTTCCAGAGGGCTTTTCAATCGTCGGATGACATATTCGAGGACAACTATCGTCGTCCGCTGTCACCGGCCACTCTGCGCTCCTATGAAGGTTGCTACGGGAAGTTTCTGAGTACGGTCGATCCCCCTCGACTACTGCTATCACCCACAGAACGGCTAACTCCTCAGTCGGTGCGGACATTTTGCATTGTGGCTTTCAAAACAATGCGGTTGTCCTCCATCGCGCACGTCCTAAAGAAAGTTTATACGGTCATTAAGGTAATGTGCCCATCGAAGGAGTGGGGATGGCTCTACAAGATAGGCGAGCGCATCGAATATCACGCGAAGCCGCGAAGCCGTCCAGAAGTGCTTAGCAGCGACCTTTACGCCGTGGGTATATCCCTGATTGAATCGTCACTAGACAAAACAAAAGATGCGGTAAATATCTCGATTGCTGACGCGAAAGCATTCCGTGACGGGCTTTTGATCGTATTATTGGTCGAATCTTCCATGCGCCGTAGGGCACTTGCGGGGCTGAGAGAATCTCATTTTAGGAACATCAACGGGCTTTGGCGTATTGAAGTGCCCGCGGATTTGGTTAAGACGGGATCGTCCCAGACCTATTTGTTGTCGCTCCGGCTTACTTCATATCTAGATCATTATTTTTCCAATGTTCGCGAGAGTTTTTCTAGCGGAACGAACGATGCGCTATGGGTTCAAGGTAATCGCGCAATGTCCCCTGGCAGCATCTATCGCATCGTTTGTAGCCGAACCAAGGCCGCCCTAGGGTTTCCTGTGTCGCCTCACCGTTTTCGCAATGCCTTTGCCACGTTCATCGCAGTGGTCGATCCAAAAAACATCCGAATGACAAGAGAAGGCCTGGGCCATCGTTCCTTTACGACGACTGAGAAGCACTACATCGAGCGAGCAAATACGCGAATTGCAAGTCGCCAACACGCGATTGCGCTAGCAGAGCGACTGGGTCGTTGAAATGGTACGATTTTGTATGAGCCCATGATGTTAAACCGCCCCGGCCTTGTCTTCGGAAAAGTCGGGGCGGTTCAGAACGACTGATGAAGTTCACGCTGAAAGTTCGTTGGCAAGCAAACAGAGCGAGCGGAAAGCCGCGCCTTCAACGGGCTTTAAAATCAATTTACAGGAGGAGGAGTCGCCGGCCACTGACGGGGATGGCGAGACCTGACGGCTTTGATCTGGTGGCATTGATGACGATAATTCCAGTCATGAATACTGAAGCTGAAAACGCCTGTTTTGAACCGGAGTGGGTGGCGACATGGAAACGAGATTTCGCAAGCTATCTCGACTTCGGCCACAAGACGCCGCAAACGCCTTCAACCTTTCGCAGCGATCTCTACGCGTGGGGCACTAAGCAAGTGGGACAAGCACCTTTGCAGACATAATACTCAAAATCAGAATGTAAACTTTCACGAAAAGGTGTTTTACCCAAGCCACGAATCTCCCCTCCTGACACAAGAGGTCATCGCAATCGACAACTATCTGAATGATTGGGAGCGACCGCGACTGCGTCTGCCAATTAGTTATCGGGACTAAGAAGGAGATTGGAAATGTTTGAACGTGGGATTGGATATGCGGTCGCCGGTTCGCTTTGCGATGGTCGCGATAAACCCCTGTCACAAGTTGAGGAACGCAGACTGCGCTGGCTTGGCGTCCTAACTCTGATTTTTTGCGCGATTGCCGGCGTTGGCGTTTTTTGGGCTTCATCGACAGGTAGGTTGGAGATCAACTCCAAATATATCGAAACGGATATTGAGAATATCTAAACGCCGTCAGCTGTTGATTATTGATGGGCCGATCCTATTTAGTTTAGCGCTGCCCTCTGTCAGCAATATTTCCATACCGAACTCAAGTCCGTCCGGCAGGCCCTAAGGTATTTACTTATGGCGGTTCAAATATTCGGAGCCGTTCTTCTTGCGTATAGCGATGATGCAGTCGAGGTGCCCCGGGAGGAGGCTGGGGGTTCGGAATCGCACCTTCAGCATGCGGTTTATGGAACAGCGATACGGCTAAAATTATTGTTCCGATGGGACTCGGTCGAAGGGATGGACATAGGCTGGCTTGCCTCCGCCGCAGACGAAGATCGCTGAAGTGATGCCCCACTCTTTGTTCGGCAATTTCACCCTGGAAAAAAACCGCGAAGGCTTGAAGCTCCAAAAAAGTGACGGAGTAAGGTTCATCAGCAGCGTCCCCACCACTTGCCGAATTGTCTTCTTAAGTTGATGTCTCAAAAAACAACCCCTTGTTTCGGAAGTGCCGCGCACTCCGATCATCCCTCGCTGCCGTTTGAGCTCTGCGCTCAATCGCGTTAGGCAGTCTTTAGACCGCTCCTAATATAACCCGATGCCGCATCAGCATCCCGAACATCCCTCGTAGGTTATCTGGATCTGCTCGCAGATCCAGATTCTGAAAGAAAGTGAGCTTTTGCGTGCCGGACATACCTCAGGGCTGAGAAATCCCGTTGAATATCGCACGCTGTCCAACAAGGTGATCTGTGATGCGGCGGTGCGGCCCGGCTCGGCACCAGTAATTACCTTCCAAAGTTCGCCTACGGGATGGTCCCGCGCAAGCTGCCGTATCTCGTCGTCAACTCGACTAAAAGCCACGTGTTGTTCGCCGGAGCGGAATTAAACGCAGGGCCTAGTTCGACCTGAGCTCGCGAAGAACGGCTTTAGCAATCGCGATATCTTGGACAGCTACGCCAGTCAGATCTGCGATGGTAATTTGTGCATCAGATGTCCTTCCTACCGCTGCTCCAGACAGGACTGTGCCGAGTTCCACCACGGTTTTCCGCTGCAAAACCCCGGCCTTGCACGCTTGGTAGATTTCACCTCGGAACTCGCTTTGTGCCAAACTATCGGCAACGACCAAGTCAGCCAACTCCAGAAGTTCGGCTGCAAGTTCGTTTTTCTCGGCCGTGTCCGATCCCATTGCTGTAATATGCGTACCAGGTCTGACCATTGAGGCAGTGAGAAGCGGGTGTTCGGCAGGGGTTGTCGTGACGATCAATCTGCTCCGCTCACACAGCTCATCGAGACCTTTGGCGATGAAGACTTGAAAACCCATTCTGCCTATGTCCGCGGCCGCGTGTTCTGTGGCTTCAGGCCGACGACCCCATATGAACAGGTCTCGGCAGTCGGTCACGCGACGCAGGTAGTCGGCCTGTAGGCGTGCCTGCACTCCGGTGCCGACGATACCGATCGCGCGAAGATTGCCGGGGGCGAGTGCCTTGGCCGCGACTGCACCTGCAGCCGCAGTCCGATGGTTTGTCAATTCTCCCTCTTCCAGCAGGACGGCGTCAATCACGCCCGTTTTCTGGCTAAGGACGATCATGCATCCGTTGAACGGCGGCAGACCGATGGTCGGATTATTGAAGAAGCCGGTAGCAAGCTTAACGACGAACACGTCATCGCCGCGAATTGCACCGAACTTGATATGCAACTCGCCGGAATTTTCAGGGAATAGCAGTTCGCCCACCGGCGCCACTTCTACGTCCCCCTTCGAAAAGGCTACAAACCCTTGAGCGACCGCTTCAGTTGCATCTACACGAGGCAATACGGCATCGATTTCAGCTCGCGTATAAACAGTTCTCATCGGGTTCGTCTCCTCAACGTGCGCCAGTGAGGCATCTTTAGCGATAATCTTAAGAGATAAATCGGCGGACTTGGAAAGCTGAGTTGCTCAGCAGGAAACTGTCAATTTTGGGTTTCGTGCTTTCCCATATCAGCTTGCTATAGTTTCCCAAAAATACAAGTATGAGCTTTTAGTTTAGCAAACAGGATCGTTTCATGACCCTTCCAGTGCGCCTGTTTTCGGGTCAGATATCGGACTTTGACTTGAAGCTCATTCGCACCTTTCGTTCTGTGGCGGATTGCAGCGGTTTTTCGCTTGCAGAAATCGAACTAAACATGACGAAATCAGCGATCAGCAAACAGATCGCTGACCTGGAAATTCGATTGGGTGTGCAGCTTTGCCACCGAGGGCGGTCGGGCTTCGCTTTGACCGCTGAAGGACAATATGTCTATGATGCGAGTACCAAGATGTTGGGCGCTCTAGAGGGATTTCGCACCGAACTGAGCGCGCTTCAAAAACATCCTACCGGAACCTTGCATATTGGATGCATTGACTCGCTGGTCACCAGCGAAAAGTCCCCGGTCCTGGCGATCTTGACCCGCTTCTCAACCGACTTTCCGGACGTGAAGATCAAGATAATTACCACCTCATCCGCTGAGATTGATCAGTCTGTTGCGGACCGGCGCGTGCAGATCGGATTTTCTACCGACCGAGGAATGATCAAAGGAGCGAAAAGCATCTCGCTGTTTTTTGAACACAGCTATCTTTATTGCGGACGAAATCACCCACTTTTTGAGTATATCGAAAGCGATCTGAGCCTCGATCTGCTCAACGAACAGCGATTTGCGCAACATGCCTATTCAGAGTCCGAGCTTCGGGATGAGAACAAGATCGGGCTTACTCCGGCCGCAACCGGGCAATTTACGGAAGGGATTGCCATGTTGATACTGACGGGGAATTATATCGGTTTCTTGCCTCAACACTACGCCAAGGGTTGGGTAGACAGCGGCGTCATGCGCCCCCTGCTTCCCGTTCATATTCGCAAAATGACCAAAATTCGGCTACTCTTTCATGAAGACGCCGTTGTCATGCCTCTTGTCGCAGCCTTTGTCAAAACGGCAGAAACTGTGCGAAAAGCCGGCCTCACGGCCGGCTGATGACAGACAAACGGCGCCGGCAGCGACATCAGCGCTGATGCGCAACAATACAACAAGACGCTGCGTTCAACGTAAACTTGCTTAGGCATCTTGTTTTCAAAGTCGAAAGCCTCCCAACAAGGCTCGTGTCTGGAGTTGTTAGGCGGTTTGAGCGAGATAGTCCTCGATGACCTTGCGAAAGCGTTCCAAGTGTATGGGCTGCTCGTGTCCGCCGTACACTACGCGGGGATTCAAAGGGAGCAGGCGTTGCAGCGATTGCCGGTTGTCGGGGACGCTGGAATGGTGAAGCTTATCGTAAGGCTTGCCGTCATAAATGGTATCGCCGCCGAAGAGAATTCGATTGGATGCGTCCCAAAGGCCGACCCCGCCCGGCGAGTGACCTGGCAGGTGAAGAACTTCAAACTGGCGATCTCCAAGGTTTATGACATGCCCGTCTTCGATCGCCTCGACCTGTGGTGCATGCAGCCTGAAGTCATGGGAGGTAAACCCGGCATGCGGCAAAGCTGTGATGATGGGTCCGTGAAGCCTGTCGTCCTGAACGAGCAATGTCTGGAGATCGAGAATGTCGTAGTTTCTACTGGCAAGAGTCACGTCAGGATCGAGTATCCGCAGCCCCTCGGCTTCCGCGCTGTGGCATAGGGTTAACGGCCATTCATGGAGTCCACCGATATGATCCGCATGGGCGTGCGTCGCCAAGACGATGGTCGGCTCTAGCCCGTAGTCAGCCAAGAATGGCCTGAGGGGCCTCACTCCGTTAAGAGCGTCGATCAGCAAAGTATCATCGCGCCCGCGCACAACAAAGGCGTTTGCTTTCATGAATCCCGCGACGTGAGGTTCAAAGATCTTGAATATACCGTCCCCAAGGTCATCAATCTGGTACCAGTTTTCGGAAACGGGCAAATCTAACATCAGGGCCTCCATCAGGCGGAAAAAGCAGTTTGGACTAAGCGTCAATTGGTGAGCATCAGGAAGAAATCGGGGCCAGATGTCTGAGCATTCTGCCTTCCAAGAACCGGAAAATGCGTGTGATGACGAAGACGATTGCCATGAATATAAGTGCTGCCGTCACAAAGCCCTCATAGGCCAGATAATATTTACTATTGAATTGCCGTGCCGCCCCTAGCAGATCGATTACGGTCACCATGCTTGCAAGTACCGTTGTATATAGGCTGAATATCACCTCATTTCCGTAGGACGGCAACGACCTGCGGAAAGCACTGGGCAACAAGATTCGGCGCAGTATCATTGATTGTGACATCCCGGACGCCGTCGCAGCCTCCACCTCTCCACGCGGCGTATCCTCGATCGCGCCCCGCAGGATTTCACCGGTATAGGCCGACGTGCCGATTGAAAATGAGATTAATGCACACCACCACGGGTCCCGCAGAATCGTCCAGGCCGCAGACTCTCTGATAAACTCGAACTGGGAGAGCCCGTAATAGATAACATAGAGCTGGGCGAGTAGCGGGGTGCCCCGGATGACGTAAATATAGCCGTAGGCGATCTGGTTAAGCACCGGCACACGTCGCGCGCGTATGACCGCCAAGGGGATTGCGAAAAGGCCACCGGCGATCAGCGAGACAATCCACAAGATAAGGGTGTTTACCAGGCCATACCAGAACAGACGCCAATTTTCGATGACAAGATGGAAGTCGAGTGGCGACGTCTCTGACGAAAATCTATGGACCGCCTCGAAGAGGTCACTCATCGCAAGACTCCCCGAACCACGCCCCTTGTGTAATGCTGCTGAAGTGCGCGAAGCCCGATGTCTGAAATGATTGTCATAAGGAGATAAACAACCAATGCGATCATCATGAACGTGAATGGCTCGCGTGTGGCGCGACCTGCGGCATACCCATTGTGGATAATGTCTTCCAAGCCGACGACCGATACAAGAGCCGTGGTCTTCATCAACCCAAGCCAATTGTTCGTGAAGCCTGGCAGAGCGTAGCGAATAAGCTGCGGCCAAATAATGCGACGAAAAAGAAGCCCTCTCTTCATTCCGAAAGAAATCCCGGCCTCTATCATGCCGCGCGGTATTGCCATGTATGCACCACGAAATGTTTCGCTCATATAGGCGCCAAAGATCACGCCGATTACGATCACTCCGGTAATAAACTGGTTTAGTTCTACAAATTTCCACAGACCGGTAACGGCACCCAGTGAATTTAGGGCAACTTGGCCAAAATTGTACAACAGCAGCATGAATACGAGATCAGGAATTCCTCTCACAACCGTGGTGTAGAAGGACGCCGCTCGTTTCGCCAATACATTGCCCGACATGCTCGCCGCTGCACCCGCGAGACCGAGTAGCACTGCGACCATAATCGAGCAGAGGCTTAGGCCGATCGTGACTCCCACCCCCTTCAACAGAAAGGGGCTATATGCGACAATGTTGTCCAAGACGCACCTTAACAGATTGGCGACCCATAAGATTGTGGTTCGTCCGTTCTCACCCGACCAAGGCACGGGCCACCGGCGATGCGGCAGCCCTACCTAAGGTTATTGATCTACTGCGAATTTCCGAGAACTTGAATCAGAAACCGCTGTCTATTGCCCATAGATGTCGTAGCCGAAATACTTCTGGACCAGCTTGTCGTAGGTACCATCGGCGCGGACCTCCTTTATCGCCTTGTTGAGGATCCCTTTAAGCGCGACATCGTCCTTGCGAACACCGATACCAATGCCTTCGCCATAGCACTCCTTGTCCAAAGCCGGTTCCCCGATAAATGCGTACTGCGCATCGGGATTTTTGCGGAGCAGGCCAAAATCGGTCTGGACAGATTCCGCCAGGATGGTATCGACGCGGCCGGCTTGGAGATCAAGATACGTGTCCTCTGCCGTCGGATAGATTGAAACCTTGGCGTCTGGATAGTACTTCGCGAGGAAGCAGCTCTGCACACCTCCGATTGTGCCCAGTTTGATGCCTCCAAGGTCTTTCGCGGAGCGATCTATCTTAGTGCCCTTCTTGGCGATGAAGTAGGCTGGTGATTGATAATATTTGTTTGTGAAATCAATGCGTTGCTTTCGCTCCTCGGTGATGCTCATCGACGCGAAAATTCCATCGAACCGATTGCTCAGCAGCCCTGGGATCATACCGTCCCAATCCTGCGCCACGAATTCGCATTTGCGCCCGATCTTTTCGCACATTGCCATGCCCAGATCGATTTCCCACCCGACAATGGAGCCGTCAGCGGCGCGCTCGTTGAAGGGCGGATAGGCCGCCTCAGTGGCAAATCGGATGATATCCTCGGCGGCGGCAACGCCGAACGAAGCAAAGACCATTACACTCGCCAAAGCAATTTTTCTTATAGAAGCGATCATCTACGTTCCCTCTTGGTTTGCGCATTTGCGTTATTCCGACGAGTATTGGGTGCGCGCCAAAAACTGTCGAAGGCGGTCTGACTCAGGATTGAGCATCACCTCCTCCGGCGACCCCTCGGCTTCTTTAAGTCCCTGATCCAGAAATACGATTCGATTGGAAACCTCCCGGGCAAACGCCATCTCGTGGGTCACCACAATCATGGTTCTCCCCTCTTCCGCCAATCCTTTCATTACCTTCAGAACTTCCCCCACGAGTTCCGGATCCAATGCGGAGGTCGGCTCATCAAACAGGATTACCTCCGGGTCCACCGCAAGTGCGCGCGCTATGGCCGCGCGCTGCTGCTGACCGCCGGACATCTGCGCGGGATAGAAATTTCTCCGCTCGGCCAGCCCAACGCGCTCGAGATATTGCTCGGCAACGTCCTTCGCCTCGCTGCGAGACATGCGAAGAACGTGGAGCGGGGCCTCCATAACATTTTCAAGCGCCGTCATGTGAGACCACAGATTGAAGCTCTGGAAAACCATGGAAACACGGGTTCGAAGTTGCTCGATCTGCTTTCTGTCGGAAGGTTCCAGCTGTCGCGCCCGATTTCGTCGCGTTCGCACCCTTTCGCCATCGAGCGTGACGATTCCTTCGCTCGGGCACTCCAAGAAATTGAGGCATCTCAGAAAAGTGCTCTTGCCGGACCCGCTGGCGCCCAAGATGGAGATAACGTCGTGTTTATAGGCATTGAGTGAGATGCCCTTAAGGACCTCAAACTGACCAAATGATTTGTATATTCCCTCAGCTGAAAGCTGCGGATGGATGCCTGGTTCTTGAGAATTGGGTTGCATTTGAGAAAGCCCCATCAGACCCGCACCAACTTACCAACCTGAGCCAGACAATCCCCGACCTCAACGCGCGGAAGGCTCCTTATTGCAAGCACTCTGCCCGGGATCTTGTTTCTAATCACTTTCGGCGGCGCCATGACGTCGTAGAAATCAAAAATCCGCCCTATTGGATCGCCTTGACCACAGAGCTCACCAATGGCGACATCTGCCATGAAAATGCCGCTGCAGTCCGAGTAAACCTGAGCGCCGGGATCGCTCACGTCGTAAAACCGGCATGGCTTCCCAGGGGCTTCCGCCGGCTCGGGCATGAGCCCCGTATGCGCCAGGAAACCTCTTATGCTTTCTTCGCATCGCCGCGTAACGTTGGAAGAAAGATGGCCGCCACCGCCAAATTCCGCGCTTACACCTATGACGTTCTTGCGCAACATCGCCCCATCTGCGGACGACTCAAAGCCCATGCTCCCCACGGCGGGCAAGAGCATGCCGGCATCCAGCCCAAGGGATTTGAGAAGGTTAAGTCTCTTTTCGTCCTCGGTCACTGAACCGGTGGCGGTGGTAATACCTATGTCTGTGTAGAAGAGTGAACTGCCACCGCTGTGGATGTCAAAAGCATAGTCGCAATTGGCCAGAAGCTCGTTCTCGATGGCATTCGCTATCACTGCGGTCGGCGAACCCAAAGGATTGCCTGGAAATGAACGGTTCAAGTTCAGCTGATCGATCGGCGAGATGCGTGAAGACGATAACGCCGCTGGCGCATTTGCCATCGGCACAACCAGCAGGCTTCCCCTCATCTGATCAGGACTTAGATCGATACATAATTTTCTGGCCGCTATCTGGCCTTCAAATTCGTCCCCGTGCACGCCCGCGCTGACAAGCGCCCTGGGTCCGTCACCATTCCTGATATAGACGACTGGAACGACAATCTTTCCATACGCCGAAAGATGGCTGGAATGCGGAATTGCAAGATGTCCGGATTGCTTGCCGTCCAGGGCGAAGTCGATCCCAACTAGCACTGTCATAGGCTACTCCCGCAAGATTGAACTCAGAGTGACGCCTTGATCGCGCTTATCCCCCGATCGATGTCATCTATGCTGTTGTAGTAGTGGGGGGAGAACCGGATGAAATCGCGCCTCAGGGATGCGATGACGTTGGCCGTCTTGAGTGTCTTGGCGAAGTCACGGCTGTCTTTTCCCGGGAATCGCGCCGCAACAGTGGCAGATCGGTCCGCGTCGGACTGAGGCCCAAGGACCTCTGCGCCCAAGTCTTCCAACCCGGCGATCAAGCGCCTCGACACCCTACGGTTATGCTCGGTAATCTTGCTGATGCCGGTATCGAGAATGTGGCGGATGGACTCGGTAGCGCCGAAGGCTGTGCCATAGGCCATGGTGCCAAATTCGTATCGCTTGGCATTGTCGGGAAGTTCCAGCCGGTCAGCTTGAAAATCCCACATGTTCTTGTGACTGCGCCAACCGACAATACCAGGATTCAACTTTTGCAGCTGGGCAGAGACATACATGACGCCGGTGCCGAACGGGCCGCAAAGCCATTTATATGTGGATGTTGCCACCGCATCAACGCCGGTGGCGGCATCGATCTCGACCTGGCCGGCCGATTGGGTAGCATCGACCACCAGAATGGCTCCATGTGCGTGGGCCTTCTTTGCAAACCGGCGGAGATCGTATTGCTGTCCCGTGCCATATTCAACATGGCTCAAACAGACGACGGAGGTGCTGTCGTCAATGCTGGCTTCGAGTTCATCGGGGTCGATTGTAAGGCGCCCGTCCGCTCGTATCCAGTGCACCTGAGCGCCGGTGTTTTGAGCGACGCGCATCCAGGGGTAGATTGTGGAGGGATGCGTTACGTCTGTTGCAATTATCTTGCTGCCTTTGGGTGGCATGACAGCCCAAGCCAAAGATTGCATCAGGATCGTTTCGCTCGACGAGATGGCGATGTCATCGCTGGTAGCGTTGAAAAGCTCCGACATCGCATTGTTGAGATTGTCGAGACAGTTGACTTCAGCTTGTTCATCGAAGGCGATCGTACCCTCTTCGGCGAGCGCGTTTTGCCAGTTTGATATCGCCTGCGCTGCCCCTTTGTGAGTGAGGCCCACAGAAGCGGCGTCAAGATAGACGTGGCGTTCGGACGGGGGAAACACTTCGGGGCTTCCGAGACGGAAAGAATTACTGATTTGCATAACGTGGACCTCTGGCTCGACGATGTCTTCATCGCCCACCTTACAGATGTCCCCGGACGCTTCGTTGTCATCTTGAGAATTCAAACGTGACGGCCCGGAAACTCAGAACACGGCGCCACAACGCTGCTTTCGATCCCAAGCACATTATCGGGCGTGCCGACTTGTCCCTTTCCCTCTCAGGACGAGACGGCTAGCGCTGATCGGCTCATCGCGCACCCAGGGGCGAAGCGTCGAGCTTCGCGGCCCGCCCGGGGCCATCGAGCCGAAGGCCAAGATCATAACCGAGGCGGCAAGAAATGGGTGGGCACCCCGCGAAGTTCCCCGACATGAACACCTTAGCTAACTCCCGAGCATTTATGTTCAAGATTAAATGGTCGATCAGGGCGTGTCGTCGATCGCCCGGAACCGTCATCAGCGCAGGATCTGGCTCAGGAACAGGCGGGTGCGTTCGTGCTGCTGACTGTCGAAGAACTGGCCTGCCGCGTTCTGTTCGACGATCTGGCCCTCCTCCAGGAAGATCACGCGGATTGCCATCTAGCGGGCAAAACCCATTTCGTGGCTGCGCTACCGGATATTTGGGCCGAGGTCCAGAAGCTCGAGCACCGGGATTTTCAGATGGATTTGCCGGAATTTGAGTGAACCTCTGCGCCTGTATGTGACTTCCTGTCCGAAAGGTTCCGATACAAATTGGACGCCTTGAAAGGATTCGAACCGGCGACCCGCCGTTCGGTGGGAATGTTTTGCTTAAAACTTTCCGATACAGGCAACTACTTGCTTTCGGGAAAGACCGGTCTGGGGCCGTCTACGGACTGGCCGGTTCTTGGAACTCACGCGGGGAAAACCCCCTTCACCTGGTCGCGGAGTTTCACACGATATCACGAGTTAGATTCAAGCTTTATCGCGCCTAAAGTGCCGGACAAAATAGGTTCTAAAGACTGGCGGTCGTTTTACTATCGAGGCGAAGGAGTATTCTGGAAAATACCAAGTCGACGACATGAGCGTCGGCGCGAATGCTGCGACGGCAGACGCGGTGCGTGCACGATCAGCAGGGGATTTGCACAGCCCCGAAAACACGGATTCTTGGAATCCACCAGTGCGCAGCAAAGGCGATGATAAATCTTTTCTACGAGGTCCGGGCTCTTACGGAGGTTCAGTCACATAGCCGCGCACTGGAGATCTGGCTGCATTAAAATTCGACAAGAGAGAGCAGCCGTGGATCTTCGGTCGGAGTTGTGCTCGCGCTCAAGAGGCAAAACCCTATTCATCCACCCGACCTGCGTGTCGGCCCCGCCGGCGGGAAATCCACATCACGAACGATCAGACGACGGCACTAACGCCCAATGAAGGTCGCCGCGTAGCTTTTCATCGCGTTCTTCAACTCGTCCATGAGTTCGGGCCGTTGATCTTCAGGCTGTTCGAAAATGAACCGAAGCAACTTATCGCCGAGGTTGGCGAGAATGACGGCTCCGCTGGGACTGAACTTGATGTCGTGGCCGGACGAACGTTCGATGAGGTCGATCACGGTCTGATGAATGTGACTGTTCGCTTCGTTGCCAGCTAGCTTCGCCGTCTGTGTAAGCCGGTTGTTCAACCATAGCTCTCTGACGGTGGGTTGGCTGTAAAACTCCGCGAAACGATCGTTCACGGCGTCGATGGCAACTTCCCAGCTCTGGAAGTTTTCGGCTGCAAGCTCATCGATCGCCGCCCGAGTCTGTTCTGCATACATAAGACTGAGGGCTTCCAAGACGGCCTCGCCGTTCTCAAAGTAATTGTAAAAGACTCCCGCCGTGACACCTGAAGCGTCGACGATTGGCCATGGGGATTGCACGATCGCCTCATAGCCGTACTCGGGCAAAAGCCTGTCGGCCGCCTCCAGAATGCTGCGGACTTTCTCACGGCTTCGCTGCTGGGTCGGCAGGCGCCTCAAGGCACTGCTCAAATCAATTTGGGAAATCGTCTTGATCATGTTTCTCGGTGCTCGCCCCTGCCCAATTCGTTGCCACATCGTGAGCCGCTTGACGACTTCTATTTTTAGGGATAGCAAATTACCAGAATAGAATCCATTCCATTTTGGAGATTGCAATGAATATCCCCGCCGTATCGATCCCGATGTGGACATCGCTCATGAATCCGCCGCCGCATAAGTTCAGGAACTGCAAACGCGTGTTGATCCTATGCGCCGCCGATCCGGGCCGCGTTCAAGCACTCCTTCCCGCCCCTCTCGAAGCCACCGGCGATTTCGTCGTCATCAGTTGGATTACCATTGGCGAGGTCGAAGGTTACGTCGACGCCCGCAACATCTCCATCAACCTTCCCTGCCGCTACCAGGACCAGCACGGAAAGACATGCTCTCTCGAGTACATCGACGTGGACATGGGCCTGACAGCAGGACGCGAGATGTGGAGCTGGCCGAAGAAGGGCGGCGACTTCGTGTGGCAGGAGAGCGATATGGGCATCCATCTGGAATGCGCCCGCCGCGGCCATACGCTGTTCAAGGCAGACGTCACCTTTAAGCCCGGAGCCCCCACCGTCGACTGGCAGGCGGCACATGGCGCGCCGGATCTAGGTTCGACGAATCTTCAGGTCAGGCATCTCGCGGATTCGTTTGAGCACCAGCCTCACACCGCAGAAGTGCTGCAGGTGCCGACGCCGAATTTCGTGCTTCACTCCAGCGTCCCGGTCGACGCCACGATCGAAGTTACGAGCGGACCACAGGATTCGCTGAGCGAACTCGGTCCGCTGCGCGTCGTAGCCGCACGCTATGAGCACAGCGAATTCGATCTCGCTTCAGGAACCGTCATCGGCAGCGTCACACTTTAAACAACCATAAAAGGGGAACAAGCATGACAAGATTCAACACCTCGATGATCCCAGCCATGGTCGCAGCGGTACTGGCCGTCAATCCGGTGACGGCGCCATTCGCGCATGCGTCAGAGCAGAAATATGGCGACTGCGTCGTCACCGGCGCCTTTGGCAAATACAAGCTCGAGCCTTCTCAGTCGGGCCTGCTCACCATCCTTGCCACCCTTCCCGCGCCCGGAGACTACAACGGCGATACCGCGGAGCAGGTAAAAAGCGGCTATTCTTACTGCCTCGCGGCAGAAATCGCCCACCGCGGCGGTGTGCCCGCCATAACTGTAAAGAACGTCTCCTTCGACGCCTTGGTCAGCGGACGCTCGAAAGATTTCGACGTCGCGATCCTGCAACTGTTCAAAACGCCGGAACGCGAGAAGGTCGCCGACTTCAGCACTCCATATCTGCGGGTCAACACCGGTATTCTCGTTCGCTCGAACAGCAAGATCGACGACACGACGATCAAGGACGCAAAGATCGGTGTCCTTCTAGGATCGATCAACGACATTTTCGTCAAGGAGACACTGAAACCGTCGCAGGCGCCTGCCCAGTTCCAGAGCATTTCGGATATGGTCACGGCGTTGATGGCGCGTCAGATCGATGCCATCCTGCTCGACACCACCTTGACGATGATCATCGCAAAGCAGACGGGCGGAAAGCTGAAGGTAATCGGCCAGTACGAGGCAGGCGGCGACGCCGCGGTTCTCTTGGCGAAGGGCTCCGCCAATACGAAGATCGTCGACAAGATCATAGAGGAACTTCGTGGAGAAGGTCGTCTGGATAGCCTTCTTGAAGAGCAGCTTGCTCCGTTCATGGGTGGCAATCCAAAAGACCTTCCGGTGTGGAAGGTAAAGTAGTCATGGTCGCCGCCGAGGTGGGAATGTCCTTGCCAGTCTCAAATGGAACGCCGCGCTCCCCTGGAGCCACGCCACCGCCAACCACGGGCCGGCTCATTGGCACCGCCATCGTCATCGGGGGATTGGTAGCCGTCTGCGCGGCGTTGGCTGCCGGCAACGCCGCGCCGCAGCTTGGCTCGTCCGGGATTGTAGTTCCAGCGACCTTGGCCCTGGCTATCGTGCTGATGGTGGTGCTGGTTCCTCTGGCCAGGTCGATCGCAAATGCGTCGGCCTCTCATATCAAGTGGCGGGGTGGCGACGTCGTCGCCGCCCGCGCTCTCGCTCAAAAATCGCGGGATCTGTCCGCGACAGCCATCGGCCTATCGGTATTTCTCGCCGTCGCGGTCACGGTTTTCTTCTTCCTCACAGTGACGGACGGCGCGATCCGCGACACATTCCTTCGTGGAGAGCTGATCCGCACTAGCGCCATCGAGACCGCCAAGGCTTTTGGCATTAATGTCGCATTGGCGATAGGCGCGGAAACCCTGGCCTTGGCGATCGGCCTGCTGCTCGCTCTCGGCCGGCTGCTTCCTGGAAAAGGTATGGGATCGGTGCGCCTGCTTGCGATCAGCTACATCGATCTGTTCCGCGGCCTGCCTTCCGTCGTCGTCATCTACCTGATCTGCTTCGGTCTCCCGCTGGCGGAGATCCCGGTCATCAGCGAGGCAAGCCCCATCATTTACGCAGTCATCGCGCTGTCGATGACCCACGCGGCCTACAATGCCGAGATATTCCGCGCGGGCATCGAATCCGTCCATCCAAGCCAATATTCGGCGGCACTGTCGCTGGGCATGACCCCCGCCCGCGCGATGCTTCACGTCATCCTCCCGCAAGGGGTGCTCAGGGTATTCCCTCCGCTCTTGAGCGGATTCGTCGCGCTTCAGAAGGATACAGCGCTCGTCAACATCGTCGGCATCGTCGACGCCTTCGCCCAAGCGAAAATTTACGCGGCGAATTATTATAATCTTTCTGCCGTGACCACTGTCTGCATTCTCTTCGTGATCATCACAATCCCGCAAACGCGCCTTGTCGACTACATGCTTGCGCGGCGCGCGGCCAGAGCAAGAGTATCTTCCCAATGAGCGCATTCATCGAAATCAAGGATGTGAGGAAGTCGTACGGTACGATGCCGGTGCTGAAAGGCATCAACCTGTCCGTCGCGGCCCATGAAGTGATCTGCCTTATCGGGGCGTCCGGCTCCGGGAAGTCGACACTGTTGCGGTGCATGAACGGACTTGAGACGATAAACGAAGGTCAGATCGTGTTGGATGGCGATATCGTCACCGGCGATGGCGTCGACCTGGTGCATCTTCGTCGGCGCGTCGGAATGATTTTCCAGAGCTTCAACCTGTTCCCCCATCTTACCGTGCTCGAGAACGTGACGCTCGCGCCTGTGACTTCGAACAAGATGTCGCGGGCTGCAGCGAGCGAGGAGGCGATGGCGATGCTCAAGCGCGTCGGGCTTGATGCAAGAGCGCATTACAGACCCGATCAGCTCTCCGGAGGGCAGCAGCAGCGCGTGGCCATCGTCCGCGCCATGCTGATGCACCCCTCCGTGCTGCTCATGGACGAAATCACTTCGGCGCTCGATCCAGCGCTCGTGCGCGAGGTCCTCGACCTCGTCCGCGAACTCGCCCGCTCCGGAATGACCATTCTCATGGCCACCCATGAGATGGCGTTTGCGCGCGAGGTATCGAGCCGAGTCTGTTTTTTGCATCAAGGCATCCTCGTCGAACAGGGAACGCCTGAGCAGATCTTCGGTTCGCCGCAGATGAACGAGACGCAGGAGTTTCTCCGGGCTCAGATCAAAGGGCAGATCGCGGCCTGAACGGCGTTAACTATTGGTCGCCACGCCCGCGACCGCTGCGGATCATTTGCTCTCGATCAAAGTAGCCGACATTACATTCCAAACACTGATTATTCATGACGCCGGGATCCATAACCGCCGATAAGTATCGCCTATCGATGGTGATTGATTTCGAGCCGCAAATCATTCCGAAGCGGGCAAGAGCATGGCCCGCGAGGCGCGCCGATGGCGAATTTTCTGGTTTAACGCTGCTGGAGGTACAATGGCTATCGTCGGCCGAGCGATCGTGTTCTGCGAACGCTGCACAGGTCAAACCTCGAGTCGACGCTCGAGGGCCGGAAGTCCGCAGCGACTTCCGATCGATCCGGCGCGACGATCTGGCCGAGTTCCTCACAAACCATGCCTCGAAACCCTGCTTCACCTCGTCAACGAAGGCGTAGGCGGAAACAGTGTAACGCGCACCCACGTCTGACATGCATATCTGCAAGCTCGGTCACTGGCGGCAACCGGTGCCTCCCTCCTCCGCGACGTCGATCCTCTTCACGGCATGCCCAACGTCTGCGCGACCAGCGTTTTCTGCGATGGACCAGGCCGCATGCACCCGATGCCGTCAGACGCCGGCTCGCGACCGGGTCGACGCCTACCAAATGGCGCGCGCCGACCGGCGCCTTTTCCTCCCCTGCCCTGAAATCGGCGATCCGGTGTGACGCAGGCACCACCCCGCTTCACCGGCGATGTGCTGGCAAGACTGCCTGCAGCACCGACACTCTTCGCGACGTGCGCGATCGGGCCATCCTGATGGGGGCCTTTGCCGCAGGTGGGCGAGGCGCAGCGAGATCGCCGGACTGCGACTAGAGCAGCTAGCTGCCGAGGCGCCGATCATCTGCGAGGGCACCCCCCCCCTCCCCGCTGTCTGCATCCTCGGCCGCACCAAGACGTCGGGCGCAGAACATGATGAGATGGTCTTTCTGACGGGCGGCCCGTCGAGGTGTTAAATGGGTGGCTTTTGGCTGCCAGGATCGAGAGTGGCGCGGTGTTCGGAAGGTCAATCGCTGGGGCAATGTTTCGGCAAAGGCGCTTGAACCGGCGGCGGTCAAATCCGATCGTTTAGCAGCGCGCCGAGATGGCCGGCCTGGAGCCAGCAGAGCTCTCAGCGCATAAGGTTGCGGTCGGTTCAGACCGAAGGCGCCAATCGTGGAATTCCGCTGCCTGAGGCCATAGCACAATCTCGCCATCGCTTGGTCCAGCAGGCATCCATCTTATAATAACGCAACCAGACGCACCGGAAGAGCAGCTCGTTTGCTGATCTGAACTTCCCTGTCTCAGGAGTTAGTCCGCGTTCGCTCAACGATGCTTGAGAGATCGACCTTTCTGCCGGCCACGTCGGCGACGATCTTCAGCGTTCCGCCCAGCGACTCCACGTACTCTCGCAAGGTCGATAGCTTCATATCTGCACGCTTTTCGAGCCGCGAAACATTGGTCTGCTTGATCCCGGATTTTGCAGAAACCTGTTCTTGCGTTCGCCCGGCTAGTACGCGTAACTCCCGCAGGTTATCCGCCGTCACAAGCGCGTTCGCACGGTCCGTAATTGCTTGGCGCTCATCTGCTGGAAGACCGGAAATCAGCTTATCAAGTTCGTCCACGGTTTTTCTCCAGATCTGAGAGATGTTGGTCGTATCGTCGGTCGGCCAATTCGATCAGCCGTTTGTAAAAGAGCTTTTGGCTCACACCACTTTTCGCGCCACCGCATAAGAGGACGGCTTTTCGTTCTGGATCGAACGCAAACGCAAAGCGCCAGTGTACCTTCAACACCTTTACACGAAGCTCTTTCATGTTGGCGTGCCGTGAGCCTTCAAGCGTATCGACTTCAGGCCTTCCAAGGCGAAAGCCTTTTTCCCTGAGTGCCACAAGGTGAGCAAGCAGCTCGATCCGGGCTTCCTTCGGGAGGTCGTTAATTTCTTCACGGAATTGACCGTGAAACTCGACCTTCCATCCCGCCATGTAAAATTCCAAAAGATATAGATCCGTCATGATATATAAAGCACCAGTCCAGCTTTTACAACCTTTCGCTGGGCGCTCGAGCAAAAGGCAGTTTGCCGCGAAGGTCTTTGTCAGCGGCCCGCGATTTGCGAAACCGTCCTGATTAGAAAAATGTCTTCCCCGTAATGATGGAACCGCGTGTGATGTGCCCGGAATACCAGCGGGTTTCGAGCAGGAGGAAACGCAAAAAAATTGTGCGGGCGAGTGCAAAGCGCGATGGCGCGGATGCCAAGGGAGATCAAGCTGACTGCTTGAAAGGGCCCCACATATTTGACCCTACCCCAGACCTTTTACCGCCCGGAGTGCGGGCCGGGGCATCGACGGTGAAACGGGTGAGCGATGACGCCGGAGACACCTGACTGATCCTCTTTATGTGCGATGCCTTCAGATGGATCACTAAGGCCGGTTGTCACGCCCGCAACCCTCGACCGAAATGATTTTCCAGGTCCTAAGGATCCCCTCACGAAGTACAACCGTCCCGTTCTCAAGCGCTGCACCCCTTGGGGTGCGGACCTTCCTCTTGCTGTCGTTTTGTCGTGCCCATCGGCAGCGTTAACAATTGAGATACAGCAATGTCCGACCTCGTAAACTTCATCCGTTCACCGAGACCGGCCTCTCAGGCAACATCGCATCCATGGCTCGCCGAAGACGGCAGCAGCGCGAGCCCGAAAAATTGCCCGTTTATCCACTTCTCACTAAAACTCCGAGGGCGCTCTCTGTGGAAATCGGCGGCATTTGGATGAAGGGCAATCAGATCCGGTGGCAGATATCACACCCGGACGGTCAATACGGGATACTGACGGTTTAATTGCTTCCCCGGCCAGATCTGAGGGTGGCATCCCCTGGTGATTGATCCAGCGAGGTGCAACCCCGGTGGGCCGTGGTACACCCGGAAAGGAGATGTACAGAGCAGCGGCTACGCTACCTAGCCCCTTTTGTCGAAACTCGTGTAGCGGCGGGGCTTTACGTTGAAGCGGAGCCATTAGGTAAGTAGCCCGAACAAGTGATTTCCGCGACATCGTGTGTGCCATGATTCTGTAGAGTTGCCACATGGCAACTTTTAAGCCGAGCGTGGAGAACACTGGCGCCGTGTCCTTGTTAAGATTTTGTTAACTCAATTTTCCTTGCTACCGGTCGCGACTCGGGGCAATGTCACCTACGAGATATTTGCTCACTGTGGAGAATTATCGTAGTTATGTTGAAGCCTCGTAGTCAGGCGGTCGCCCAAGCCACCTTGAAGCCATTGATGACCGACATCATCGCTGGCGATGGAGCTGCGCTCTCTCAAGAGTTGTTGGCAATGAGGAAGGCGCTCTTTCCACCAGTCTCGCAAAAGACTCTCCGCTCGTTTTCATCAGTCGAATCTGCAAAGCTGATCGGTATAGCGGATGCTTATCTCCGACAGTTGTCATTGAACGGGAAAGGACCGCAACCCGACATTGGGTCTGGCGGTCGACGCTGGTACACTCTTAATCAAATTAATCTAATACGCGCAGTCCTCGACGAAAACTCCAAGGGCAAAAAATACGTACCCCGACGGCGTCCCAGTGAACATTGTCAAGTAATGGCGGTTGTCAACTTCAAGGGTGGCAGCGGGAAGACGACCACCGCTGCGCATCTCGCACAATACCTTGCACTTCAAGGATATCGCGTTCTCGCTGTCGATCTCGACCCGCAAGCCTCGCTCACCGCTCTACACGGTTACCAGCCCGAGTATGACATCGCTGCAAATGAGACTATGTACGCGGCGATCCGGTATGACGATCAACGGCGTCCGATGTCAGAGATTATAAAGCCAACCTACTTTTCGGGGCTCGATATTGTTCCTGGTAACCTCGAGCTCATGGAGTATGAGCATGATACGCCACGTGCTCTTGCGGAGCACTCCTCTGAACCGTTTTTTGGTCGTGTCGCGTCTGCACTCGGTTCGGTGGAAGACAACTATGATGTTATGGTTCTCGATTGCCCGCCGCAGTTGGGCTTCCTAACTCTTGGAGCTCTTTGTGCTTCGACGGGGCTTCTAATCACCGCCCATCCGCAGATGCTTGATGTTATGTCGATGTGTCAGTTTCTCCTAATGACATCTGACCTCCTCGGAGTTGTTCAGGAAGCGGGCGGCGATCTCGACTACGACTTCATTCGTTACGTGGTAACACGGTTTGAACCGTCCGATGCGCCACAGGCGCAGATGGTCGGTTTCATGCGGTCTCTCTTCCGCGAACGCGTACTGACAAACACGATGCTGAAATCGACAGCTGTTTCCGATGCGGGTCTATCAAAGCAGACGCTCTATGAGGTGGGACGAGAGAATTTCTCAAAGGCAACGTATGACCGCGCCATTGAGTCGCTTGATGCAGTGAATGGCGAGATTGAGAGCCTAATTAGGCAGGCTTGGGGGAGGGCGACATGAGCCGCAAGGATACGCTGAAGGCCATGCTCTCTCGGCGAGAAAGCGAGTTGCCACATGGCAACCTTGAAGAGGATACCTTTGAAACTGAGGAGGTTCCTCCTCCGGAGAAGAAGCTTCAGCACATCCGATCAGGCGCGGTTGGCGCAATGGGGCGCTCACTTGGCAACATAGTTAGCGCCGCGGACCAGGCTCGTGCGCTCATTGCCGAAGGTTCTGCCGTCGTCGAGATACAGCCTGATAAGATTGACAGCTCTTTTGTTTCAGATCGACTGCCCGATGACGGCGAAACCTTCCAGCAGCTTTTAGAAGCTATTCGAGTTTCCGGCCAGAATAGCCCAGTGCTTCTTCGACCCCATCCGGAAAACGCGGATCGATATCAAATCGTATTCGGCCATCGGCGCGTCAGAGTCGCCTCAACACTGAAGCAGGCAGTCAAGGCCGTCGTTCAGAATCTGTCTGACGAAGAAATGGTAGTCGCGCAAGGTCAGGAAAATGCGACTCGAACCGATCTGAGTTATATTGAGCGCGGACTATTTGCCTTGGCGCTTGAGGAACGTGGCTTTGATCGCCACGTCATAATGCGTTCGTTGGGAATGGAGAAAACCCAGCTCTCGAAGCTAATGGCAGTTGCTCATTCCGTGCCGCGTGAGATCATCGAAGCAATAGGGCCTGCGCCTAAGGCTGGAAGGCCTCGTTGGATGGGGCTCGCCGAGAAGCTCGCAGTCAGCAAGCCAAAGGTTCTGGAAGACATTCTCCAGCGCAAGGACTTTCGAAACTCCGACACAGATGCCCGTTTTGCAATGGTAATGGAAGCGCTCACTGCTAAGCGAAAGGCAGCGAAGGCCGAGACGATTAAATCGGGCGATGGTCAAAAACTTGCGATGGTTCAGCGTTCGACGAAGGTGCTTAATCTGAGTTTTGATGAAAAGACATCGCCGGCGTTTGGCGATTTTATCATCGGCAAACTGGAGCAGCTTCATCAAGAGTTCAAGAAATTTCAGGAGAGGTGAGTTCGGTTCACTTCACATGGATCAGATATAAGAGGAACAACCCGCAAAAGAAAAAGGCCCCCAAACGTTGCCGTCGTGGAAGCCCTTCTCGTATTCTCTAGCAAGATCGAGAATCGCATTTCCCCGAATCACAGTCAAGAGTCTTTGGCATCGTTTTGGTGAGCAGGTTTCTTTTGCCTTTTGAAAGGTGAAGGACATGCAGAGTGGAAGTGTGACGACGCCCTTCGGGCGGCGGCCGATGACGCTTGCCTTGATCAGGGGGCAGCTGGAAACAGCCGGCGCCAAGCAGGGCAGGTCGGTCGACAAATGGAAAATCTACCGTGACGCCTGCGACGCCCGCACCATTCTGGGCCTGCGGGACCGTGCCCTGGCGGTTCTCAACGCCTTGCTGACGTTTTATCCGGAGACCGAACTGAGCGACGACGAAAACCTCGTGGTGTTTCCGTCGAATTCGCAGCTGACAGCACGCGCCAACGGTATTGCCGGCACGACACTTCGCGAGAACCTGGCACTGCTGGTCGATGCTGGCCTGATCCACCGAAACGACAGCCCGAACGGCAAGCGTTATGCCCGCAAGGGCAGGGACGGGGCGATCGAAACCGCTTATGGCTTCAGCCTGGCTCCGCTTCTCGCGCGCGCCGAAGAGCTGGCGCTGATGGCGCAGGATGTCGCCGAAGAGCGACGGCGCCTCAAAATCCTGAAAGAACGGATCTCGCTGCGCCGTAGAGATATCCGCAAACTGATCTCTGCCGCCATGGAGGAGGGGGCTTCCGGTGACTGGGGCATGGTTGAAGACCACTACATCGCTGCTGTCGGGCGTCTTTCGAAGGCAAAATCCGGCGAGGAACTGTCCGGATGTGCCGAGGAACTCGACCTTCTGCATGAAGAAGTGATCAACCTGCTGGAACTTCAGCTGATTTCAGAAAAAACCGTCACCATTGATGGCGAATACCGTCAGCACATACAGAATTCAAAAACCGAATCCAGCTATGAACTTGAACCTCGCTCTGAAAACGAGCAGGGCGAACCGGCCGTGCCACACAACCAGCCGAAGCGGGAGACGCCGCAGGTGTTTCCGTTGGGACTGGTGTTGCGGGCTTGCCCGGAGATGTCCGCTTACGGGCAGGGGGGCAAGATCGAGAACTGGCGCGACATGCGAACGGCTGCCGTGGTGGTGCGATCGATGCTCGGCGTCAGCCCGTCGGCCTACGAGGAGGCCTGCGAAGCGCTCGGGGCCGAGAATGCCGCGGTCGCGATTGCTTGCATTCTCGAGCGGGCCGGGCACATCAACTCGGCCGGCGGCTATCTGCGGGATCTCACGGCGCGCGCGCGGCGAGGGGAGTTTTCCATTGGACCGATGCTGATGGCGTTGCTGCGGCTCAACGGGACGGTGCAGCAGAAAACCGGCTAAGGACGGCGGACGCAGACTTCAATAGTTTCCGTTGAGGACGAACAGAATGAGCTCACAGTACGATATGTTTGAGATTGAGCAGCGCCCGGCGCCAACGGAAAATCGTCCCGGACCCCGCCGGCCGGTAGGCATGTCGGAAGACGATATGGCTCGCTATCTCCAGGCAACCGGTCGCTATCGCATTCTCAGCAAGCTTGAGTCTCGCCGTATCGTCACCGTGCCGTCGATGATTGCCACGCGCTTCTGGAGGTAAAGGGCAATGACACGGAAAGCCTTTCCATGGCGGAAGCTGACACCGGCACAAATCGACATGATGGAAAAGCTGGCCACGGGCGGAGGGTCGCTGCCGTACGATAAACTGGAATACCGCGATCTGGTTGCCTTCGAAGAGTTGCGGAAACTCGACTTTGCCGACATCAGGCCAAAGGGCCGAACGAAGCTGGAAGCAGTGATGACGGAAAAGGGCAAGGCGCTTCAGGCCAATAATTACCAGACCGAACGCATCATAGTTCGCATCACTGCCGCGCAAATCGAGTTGCTTCGCAGCCTCAACGATACCGAAAATGAAGATAGCGTCGGCGCGGCGATCCACGACTTGCCGGGTTCCATGTATGATGGTTGCCGGCGCATGATGTTGCGTGGCTGGGTAGAGTGGCATGAAGGCTGGGACAAGCGCTTCTGGGCAAGGCTGTCGCCCGCCGGCCGTGAGGTACTGGAAGCCGTCGATGCACTGGATGACACTATTGTGCAGATGGCTGATGCACTGAAACGCGGGAAGCTGCATTGAACGCATAAGCGTGTATATGAGTTTTGGGCCAGCCTTCGAGCCATTGACCGGGCCATCGCCGCGACAGGAAGAAAAACGACGCCTCCGCTTTCTGTCCGGTTGCCAACCAATCTCCCGTATCTGCGACTTGGCTCGTGCCTACGTCCTGCCACGTTTCACGCCTAAACACCTCCAAGAAGTAAGGCAGATCGACGGATGAGCATGACCGACCAAGGGCCAGACACACCGCTACCAAAAAGACCTTTGTCCGACGCAGTCGAAACAAACTTTCGCATTATTGCAGCAACGTTTTTCCTGTTCGCTGCGATTATCGTCGGTCTGCAAATTCTTGGTTATCTGACTTCCGGGCACTGGATACCATTCTCGGTAATCGAACTGGCTCGGCTGTTCAGCGATAATGAGTGGTTACTAACCCCAGTAACTTGGATTGTAGTTCACAAAACTTTCTCCGCTATTCCAGCATCCGCACTCTTTTTGGCTGCCGGATTTATCATTGCGGTTACCGGATAAAACCGGGCGAATTTTCAGCCCGTTAACTTAAGCAGCCGGCCTGACTTGCCCTCCGTCAAATCTCCCCTATGATTTCCGACAGATGCAGACCACGGATGGACTGGCTGCGGATGGATACGAAAGGCTGGGTTTATTACCCGGCCTTTTTGTTGCCTATTGCCCCCGCATTTCCCGTGGGCCCAAGTCACTTTCTTTTCTAACAGTGGCGATTTCGACAGTATGGGGGGCCACTTTGGACCCCCATGGGAGGTGGTTGCCTCCTCAGCCATATCAAGACGAAGACGGGAACGAACTCGTCGCGGATCTCTGAACGAGAAAGCCCGGGGTGACCCGGGCTCTTCATTCCGATGGTTAATCTCCGCCGGGCCTTCTGTCCGCTGCTCGATCGCCGCAGCTTGAGCCATCACTCGCACTCTGCCACGAGTAGCTACAGTTTCCGGCAAAGGCCGGAGCCTGCAGAGCCGAAACCAAAACCATTGACGCCAGTAAAATCCTGATCAAATTTCCATCCCCTTCGTTGAAGCAGCTGGAGAATACGCGTCCCTTGCAAAGCGTCCAATCGCCCCAGACGACTACTTTTTGCTTTCACACGCCAATGGCTTGTCTCTAGCTGTCGACCCATCTCCGACGCGGTTTCCGCTTGTAGCGTGGCGGCCTCGGCAGTACGGAACGATTGAGCCACCCTGCGTGAGTGCTTGCAGGATGGCTCGAGTCCGGTTGGGGGAACCGGGCGCTCGGCGATGTGGTCCACGCATGCAATGATCGAGGACTACTTGGGGGCACCAATAAGCGCCTCACAAGGTCGCTGAAATTTTCAAATTGCGTAACCCTACAATTACAGTGGCACGACACAAACGGTTCCACGGCGTTCTTAAGGTAGTGAAGGCTGCGGCCACCAACCCGTGCGAGTGCATGTCAATTCTGTCTTTGGGCCAAGTTCTCGGGTTTTTCTTTCGATCCGGCGAGACAATTGAGCCAACTTGACACCTGTGTGCATCCTGTCAGTTTTCCCTAAAGGACGGGGGGAACTATGGATAGGTTTCTGGAATTCACAGGGATTGGCATTGTCATCGTGACGTTTGGTGCCGCAGTGGCGGTGTTTATGAGCGCAGGACATGCGCCCGGTCCGGGTCTACTGGGAGTGGCTACCTGGGCGCTCCCAACTATTGTGGGAGGCGTGGTCCTTGCAGCCTTCGGCCGGATGCTAGGAGAACTTAAAGCGTTACGTCACGAGGCCGCAAAGCAAACTGGGACGCTGGACAAGATTTCGTCTTATCTTTCGCGCCGCCGCCCCTGAACAGCCTCCCCGAACCAGCTATCGAGGTTCTCAAACCATGACTCACACAACCGAGTTCATCGCGGAACTGATTAGGGCCGTGAATGAAGTTGATCGGCTGACCGCACGCGAAGTGAGCCGGCTTCTCGATCGGTCGATCGACACAATCCGAGACATGCGGGGCCATATCGGACCAGAGGAAACAGCACTCGGGCGAGATGTAGTGATCTACCTACGAACGGCATCAGCAAGAGCGCGGTGGTTACCGGTCGATCAGGCGAAAGATGCTCTGCTCGACGCAGCTACGACAATCCGCACGCTCAAGATTGAGCTGGATGCGAAGGATGAAGCTACAGGAGGAAACTGACAATCCCGAGTGATCCAGCGTTGCTTTCGGCCAGCGCGGTAGCGCTCTCGGTCTCTGCTACCTTTACCGCCTTGATGAAACATCTCCATCGCATCGGTGCGGTAAGCGATCCGGCCGAGCAGGAAATATATTCTGATGCCCTGAAGATGCTCGAGGAAAGCCAGGGCGGTGACGAAAGCCCGGTCTTCGAAGGGGCTCGCGCCCTTATCTTGAAGCAGCTCAGGCCCGACGACGGAGGTGCAGGACGAGCGACCACGATCTACTGACGGCCGACCAGGTAGCCGCCATGCTCACTGTCTCCAAAAAAACATTGCAAGAGCACGCGAAAGCTGGCGAAATGGCCTTCATCCTGATTGGCAGGGGCAAGAAGAGGATGCGAAAGGGCTTCGACCCCAAAGACATCCTCGAATTCATAGAGCGCCGCAGGCTCCGTCTATGTCCGTCTACAAAAGCCCCAAAAGTCCGATCTACAAGTTCGATTTCTTCGTCCGGGGTTGTCGCTTTCACGGATCTACCAAGACCTCCAACAAGAAGGAAGCAGAAGCCGTAGTACTCTCAGAAATGATATGCGGGATTGGTGGAACCGCCGCGATGCCGCCTGCCATGCCCGCGGAACAAACCTTTCAGCGCGCAGTTCCCGGCGAACGGAGACCCCGCCATGCCCACCATCCAACCGCCCGCTTACCCAGGCAAATACGAAGATCGATTTCTCGACTGTCAGCGAGAGATAGACACACGGATCATCGATCTCGTATCGGAGGCCTGTCGCGCGGGCTGGTCGGCTCAAGAGGTATTGGCAGCGGTGATCGAGGTGGCCGACAATCTCATGCTCGGAGCGGATGAAAACGATCAGGTAAACGCTCTTCTTTCCGCCTTGAAAAATCGTACTGCAGAGTAGCGTCTTGACTCTCCCCCAAGCCAGAACATAATTAGAACATCCATGGCGCAGAGGCGGCGCGCCTATCTGAAAATTTGAGCCTGAAAACTCATGCCATCGCAGGAGAGCGAAGACGTGCGCCCAAAAACCATGAGTGTAGAAACCCACGAGGTTATCTACAGCGGACCGGTCGACGAGGTATCTGCCGCCATTGCCGAGCATAACGGAGACTTCAGGGAGACTGTTCGCTCCCTTTTGCTTAGGGAAAGAACTCTACTGGAGCGACTCTCATTTGCCGAAGGGTGCATGGGCAGAGGGTTTACCCGAGGCTGGAAACCATCTGAGCAGGTGGAAGAACCGTGCGACACCCAAGAAGCATAGATCTGGTGCAGGACTCCGGCACTCAATTTGACACGGAGACTATCGCCTTGCTTCCGGAATGGTATGTGCTGGAAGGTGTGTGCGGGAAATGCGGCCACGTCGAGTTGATTGGGCGTCGGCAGATCACCAGGCGTTTTGGCGAGCATATTCGCCTTCCCGAAATTGCCAGGAAACTCCGCTGCCGATGCGGCAACAAGGGCAACAACATCCTACGCCTGGGAGTGCTGCCGCGATGAAATTTAGAACACGGATCAATCCGGCGATCGAGGCGCGTATCCCCAAAATGGCGGATATCGAAGAACACGGTCAATTTGTCGTCGTGACCTGCGGCTTGTGCCGAAAATCTCATCGGTACTATCCCCGCGATATCCAGGCCTTGCTTGGAAACGTGCCTTTCCTGAATATCGAGCAGTATTTTCATTGCGTGACGTGCGATGAGGGACTTTACATGAAGGCGAAACTTGAAACGCCGAGCGCGAAGGAACGCAATGGCTTGGTCGTTCGCAGGCTCGTTGAGGTGAAGACCGTGAGGCGTCCTGTTTGGCGGGATGAGAAGCTTTAGGCTGGGAGGTCGAGGCATGTGCAATCTGTATCGCATGGAAGACAAAGACTGGGTGAACAAGTGGGCTCAGGATGTCGAGAGCATGATCAACCTGATGCCGGCCTACCAGATGAACCCCGATCAGATGGGACCAATCGTTCGCAACACACTCGACGGCAGGAAGCAGCTCGTGCATGCTCGATGGGGACTGCCAACACCGATCTTTGTTCAGAAGAAAGCGGCCGAGGCGCGGGCCGGGAAGCTACGCGCCAAGGGCAAGGAAGTCGATTTTGACGCGTTGCTGAAAGCCGAGCCAGACAGAGGCGTGACGAACGTCCGCAAACTCAATCTACCTCACTGGAAGCAATGGTTCGGAATTGAGCATCGTTGCATCGTACCGGTCACAAGCTTTGCCGAGCCAGATCCGGCCAGCAAGCAGGATGGTGGCAGCACCCCGAACGCATGGTTCGCACGAGACGAAAGCAAACCGCTGATGTTCTTTGCCGGCGTCCATGTGCAGGGCTGGAAGAGCGTTCGCAAGGTCAAGGACGGGCTCACGACTGATGACCTTTACGGGTTTCTGACGACTGAGCCAAATGCGGTCGTTGCGCCAATCCACGAGAAGGCCATGCCGGTGCTGCTGCTCACGAAGGCAGAAACGGACGTTTGGATGAACGCGCCCTGGGATGAGGCCATGCACCTCGCCCGACCACTTCATGAGGATGCATTGATCGTGGCGTCTCGGGAGCCCTATGGCTCCTCAATCGTCACCAATGGCGGTGAACCGATCACTCAGCCAAGCTTATTTTAGTTGCAGGGGAATACTATGTCGGACGAGAAAGGCGGCGCTGTAGCGACCGCAGGCGTGCACTACGCGCCGAAATGCTGCGTCGGAGAATGCGATAAGTGGGGATTGGCCGGGTTTGCGGCGAGCAAGCACGTTGAGGCCCGCTGGTGGTGCTGGGAGCATTATCCCCATAAGCACGAGACGCCGGAACAAAGGGAAGCCGCGAGCATTGCCGCAAGGCTTGGAATAGGGAAACCACCCCACTGAGCTTGAACGCAGTGAGACGGTTCAGGTCCGTCGCATCGACGATCGAATCAATACCACAAGGAACTGATTCCCGCGTACCCCATTTTGGGGGAACGGGAGGACCGAACATGACCCACTACGCCTGGACTATCGAAGCAAAGGGCCGACAGACCATTCAGAAGGTCACCACGATCGAGGATATGCACGACGTGTTGCGCGTGCTGGAACTGCCGGGCGTAGCGCCGCCTCACACTGGAAGCAGGAAATGCTGACCACGCAGCTACACCCACAACGAGGGTGGTGCGGACGAGTAGTCGCTGACTTGGACGAAGGTTCGATGACCCTGAGGCAGAAACTTCTCGGTGATTGTCCCAAGGCCGGAAGTTGGGGTGCGGCCCGCCGCTGCTTAACAGCGGGCTAAAAGTTTACGTCCTTGGAAAAACCGCGCGCGTTACATGAGCGGCGCATGGGTAAGCATTGAACGCGGAATTTGTTCCGTACGCCATCGGCTACGGTCCGCGCTTCTGCGCTGCCTCGATACGCTGGAGGACTGTGCCGGATGGAGATGTCCCGCTACGGATCCGATTTATCACTGGGAATGCCAAGTCTGTCTTTTATTTTGAGGTTGGGTATCACGCCCAACTCCTGAGCGCCTCGGTAGACGTAGCGAGTCGCGAAAAATGACCCTACCCAGCCCGAGACAGCAATGAGAACAGCGATAATAAGTACCTTGACGCGCACTTCGCTCCCCTAAGAACATAGGGGATTGTCTCATAAATCAGGGTTAGCGCAAGAAATACAGATGCTTGCACTTGACCTGAATGTCCACCGGTGATGACTGGGATGTATTGCAGCCAAAATGTAATTTATCGCTTTCCAATCAGAGGCTTAAGTATGAAGCGTTTTTACCTTTCGATTGTGGTGGTCATAGGAATATTATTTTGCGGCGACGTGCTGTGGTTGATGCTTCGCTAGTTGAGGGCATTGAACGGAAGGAATTACAACGGGCTTAAATCAGTCACAGGTCTTGGCTCTTCTCGACGCTGTCGAGGTGAGCCGCAGGCTCAGGATCGGATTGAACCCAGATGATGAGCATATCAAGGAGAACCAAACATGCAGCATGACCCTGCCTTGCTTTCCACCGGAGCCGTTGCTCTTTCGACCTCGGCAACCGTTGCCGCTCTGATGGCCCATCTTGGACGAATAGGCGCCGTCAGCAAGCAAGCTGAGCATGAAATCTATGAGGACGCGTTGCTGATGCTTGAGGAAGGCTAGGCTCGCCGCCGCCAAAGAGCTTATCGAAAAGCAATTGGTGACGGATTCAAATGGCGAATGATGAGGTTTTAAGGAGCGAGTGATGGCAGAACCCAAGATGACGGCCGCAGAAATGATGCAGGTCGTGGTTCACATGAACCTCGCTCACAACGCTGCCATCGTTTGCCTTGTCAAAGCCTTGGAGGATTCAGGCATGCTCAAAGTTGGGCGATACGAAGAACTTTTACGCCGTACGTCGGCGGGAATAGTCGCAAAAGGCGATCCGGGGGCAGCTTCGCTTATCGATGAACTGGCAGACGCTGTCAAACTCCTCAAGGGGTCGACGCATTGAGCGACGGCCAGCGAAAACTGGCTCCGGTTCGTTTCCGCCGATCTGGGCACGGCGATCTCTTTGGTGGGGTGGTCGAGCGCTGGATACGGCCGACAATCACTTTGATGGACGATCTGAGGACTACCTTCAGATCACGAAGAAATCCGCGTTGGTGAGTGATAGGTTGCCGGTCAGGGTGGCGAAATGGATGCCCCCGCCAGCGCCGCTCCCATTGGCATCATAGTAGAGTTCGCCAGTGTCCTTCTCGTAGATGATGCGGTCGCTGCTGTCGCCGGCAAGACCGGTCGAATTGGACGCAAAGGCACCGGAAGCGAGCGTACCCAGAGCGGTCAGAGCGATGAAAATGGCGTTCTCCAGGCGGATCGTGTCGGCGGCGACATTGAAATCACTGATCTTGTCGACATTCGTGGTCGCACTCACGGCACTGTTGAACAGGAAGGTGTCATTGCCTGCACCGCCCGTCAGTTTGTCGTTGCCGCCGCCGCCAATTAGTGTGTCATTGCCACCGCTGCCGTTGATGATGTTGGCGCCCGCGTTGCCAGTAATCGCTTGGGCGATGCTGTTGCCGGTGAGGTTGATCGCCGTCGTGCTGGCACTCGACGTCGTCGACAGCTTCTCGACATAAGCCGAAGAAGAAAGCGCGTAACTGACGCTCGTGGCGACCCAGTCGGACGTACCACCTGTCGAGCTTTCAACAATGACATCACCGGCATTGTCGACGATGTAGGTGTCGTTGCCGCCGCCACCGCGCATCGTATCAGCGCCGCCCTTACCATCGATTTTGTTGGCGCCGGCGTTACCGGTAATGGTCTGGGTAATCCCGTTCCCGGTCAGGTTGATCGCTGCCGTGCCTGAACTCGATGTCGTCGACAACTTCTCGACATAGGCCGACGATGAAAGCGCATAACTGACGCTCGTCGCGACCCAGTCGGACGTGCCGCCGGTCGATGTCTCTACGACGACATCGCCGGCTTTGTCGACATAATAGGTGTCATTGCCCGCGCCGCCGGTCATCGTGTCGACGCCGCCCTTGCCGTTGAGCTTATTGGCGCCGGCATTTCCGGTGATTGCATTGTTTAGCGAATTTCCCGTGCCATCGGTGTTGTCAGTGCCGATCAGGGTCAGGTTCTCGAATGTTCCCAATACAGTGGCAGAATTAGCCAAGCTGAAGCTGACAGATGACTGTACTGTGTCGGTTCCACCGCCGCCATTATTCTTCTCGTCCACGATATCCAATTCGCCGTCGACCACGTAGGTGTCGTTGCCGGCGCCGCCGCTCATCGTATCGACGCCTTCCTTGCCATTGATCTTGTTGGCGCCAGCATTGCCGATGATGACGTTATCCCAGTCATTGCCCGTGCCGTTGATGTTGCCGGACCCGAGCAGCGTCAGGTTCTCGACTTCCCCAAAGACGACCTCGGTGTTGGCCAGGCTGAAACTGATCGACGCCCGCACGGTGTCTATCCCATAAGCCTCGAAATTATCTTCGTCGACCAAATCGGAGGAGTTATCGACGAAATAGGTGTCATCACCCATACCCCCGTACATGTCGTCCCCACCCGTGCCACCGTCTAGGGTGTCGTTGCCTTCGCCACCGATAAGCGAGTCGTTGCCGTCTCCGCCCCAGAACACGTTGTCGGCCTCGTTGCCCCAAATTTCATCGGCAAACTTGGTTCCCCTTGCATTCTCGATGTTGAAGAATTGGCTCAGGAGATGAGAAGTGTCGTCATTGGCCTCAACAGTGCTCGCAAAACCGACCGCATCGAAAAAGAACCTCACCCCGGAAGTGTAAAGCTCAAACGACAAGAGATCGATGCCGTCTCCACCGTCGATGAGTGTATATCCGGCGGACACGGACGGAAGAATTGTGTCGTTTCCACCCAAGCCATTAATATCGTTTCCTGGCAGTGTAAGGTAGATGGTGTCGGCGGATGCAGTGCCGTTCGCATTGTTTATTGCCATCTGGACTTTCCCTGGAGCGGACTGCCAGCCGGCATGTCTCGTCTGAATTAGTATGCTGTCATGCTACTTCGACCAGTGAACTCGGTTCGCTTGGCCGTTCACCACCTTTGGGCGTGACCGCTCACACAGCTAGAGAGCCGTCCTCGCGACATAAAGTCCCGAACGAGAATGAGAGAGAGAGATCCCTGACTAAGCCCCGTCAGCAATTGACGCTAGTTGTGAATGATCGCGCGGAAATTGCAAGATACATTGTCCGCATTTGCGTTGGCAGTTGCAACTCGGAGGAGTTTCGCGCGCCTGTGCCCCTCAGCGACCACCCACAAAACCCGTCTCGTAACGGGGGCTAGGCCAGACTGCCTATGAACGAAATGGAATGTACGGGATACTGCAGTTCTCGGCACCCCTCGCTAAACAAAGTGCGGGGCAAGGGAAGCTCCGCGACTGGCGTCACACCAGGAAATCGCCTTTTTCCATGGTGAAAAGGCCGACAATCTTGATGCTGAAATCAGTGGCCCCGTCGCCGTTGGTGTCACCATATACATAGGTGTTACCGCCGCTTTTCGTATACCGGAGTTCCCCGGCATGTCCGCCGAAGGCAGCCGAGCCTATGAATGTGAATGCATCGTTGACCGATGAAGACGACTTAGCGTCTATAGTGTGCAGATCGATAGTGTCGACGTGGTTGAAGTCATAAATGATGTCCCGAACCGCCATCGTGGATTCACTGGTTTTGTTAAACACGAACGTGTCGGCTTCGATGCCACCATAAAGCTTGTCCGCGCCACCCGCGCCGTAAATGCGGTCTTTGCCGCCATCGCCGTGGAGTTCGTTTCCTTCCTTGCCACCGTACAATGTGTCCGCACCGTCACCGCCTGCGACGATGCCCTTCACCGATCCTAGTCGGCCATCGTATTTGTCGTCACCACCATCCAGCTTTATACCCCCAACGATCACGCCAGAATTGAGGAAGTTTTCCTTTCCGCCGAAGCCTTGAGAGGTGTAGGCCAAACCGGGGCCTTTTATCGTTCCCGTGCTTGTTATGTTAATGGTGTCCGCGCTACCGAAGTAACGATAGATCGTTGCAACTGAACCATCGGTTGCTTCAATCGTCCCATCGTTGTTTACGATTGTTGTCGAGACAGCTGCTGCCGAGCCAACGGCTAAACCCCAATACCCTTTGATATATCCCTCATTGTCGAGGGAAGAGTTCGCCGAATGAATAACAACGGGAACCGAGTCGTAGCTCCAAACCTTGGAATGCTCGGCAATAGTTATCTGGTTGTTCGAAGTGGAGGCAATTCCCTCCATATCAATCGAGATACCGGCATTGATTAGATTGCCAAAAACGTTGATAGTATGGTTAGAAAAATTGGCAACGACGCCCCTGTCGTTTGTACTGCCAACATTAACACCATCGGCGATATAAACGTCATCCCCCTCGGCGAGCGTAGCTAAGGCCCCAGTCGTCGAGTAACTCGACATAAAAAGCTTCACCACCATTTTAAATCCTCCAAAATAGCATTGATAACATCGGCACTGAACTGCATTGATGCTACCACAGATTCTCGGTTTATGATGATGTCCTGATAGTCAGGAACCCGCGCTGGCTGCGGGCGACCTCTCTTACGCGCTCCGTTTTTAAAATGTGCCCCTCCGGCACATTTAAAGACCGGGAGTAGGGTGCGGCCTTGGCGGTGATGACGAGTGGTCGCTTAGGTGGACTAACGTCGGGAGACTAGGGGTGTAAAAATGGCCCTCGAAACCGAGGGCCAAGGGTATCCTCATATTTACAGTCGAGACATCACACTTGATCCGCGAAGCATCTAGATGTTTTCGACCCGGAATCGGCCCGGCCGGCACGATCGCAATGAACCTCCGTGCCCATCAGCGACCGCCCCAAAAAAAGCCCTCGTCTCGTAACGGGGGCCAAGTATCCTTTGCTCTGGACAGCGGGAATATACGTGATTTGAAGGGAATGGCTACCCATGGACGGCGTGGGTTATTAAGACGGCCTCTTATCCCCGATGCCGAGCCTTTCTTTAATGTGGAGGTTGGGCATCACGCCTATATCCTGAGCGCCCCGGTAGGCGTGGCGGGTAACGAAAAATGACCCTACCCACATGGCGCCAGCGATGAGAAGAGCGGTGATCAGTATCCGGACGCGCACTGAGATCCTCTAAAAACATAGGGGGATTCTGCCAAAACTCAGCAAAATTATAAGAAATTCAGGTGGTTGGCCTTGACCTGACCATTGCTCATGAAGGAGTGTGGGTGTCATACCGCACTGCAGCAAATGTGGACCTTGCCAAACATGAAGCGTTTTTACTTCTCGATTGTGGTCGTAGTAGGAATTTTATTTTGGGGTGACGTGCTGTGGCTGACAGTTCGCTAGTTTACAGGCCCGCTCTCAGTCGAATTTTGTAAATCCGGAGGAATTGCAACCGGCTTAAATCAGTCGCAGCTCTTGGCTCTTCTCGACGCTGGCGACGTGATCCGCATGCTCAGGATCGAATTGAACCCAGATGATGAGCATATCAAGGAGCACCCAACATGCAGCATAACCCTGCCTTGCTTTCCACCGGAGCCGTTGCTCTTTCGACCTCGGCAACCGTTGCCGCTCTGATGGCCCATCTTGGTCGGATAGGCGCCGTCAGCAAGCAAGCTGAGCATGAAATCTATGAGGACGCGTTGCTGATGCTCGAGGAAGGCCAGGCCGACGATGAGAGTGGAGTATTCGTCGCAGCCAGAGAGCTTATCGAAAAGCAATTGGCGATGGATGAAGTTGTGAGAGGCGCAGCAGGGCAAACAGAATGATTTGTCCAAAGCTCGACGAGTTGGAGACGGACACACTTGACCCCACGAGGATCGAGATGGTTTCCAACGGCACCTGGGCCGGTATGATCGCGATGAACCTTCAGGTTCACGTAAGCTGTGGGCCGTGCAATCTCATGGTCGAGGTGGACATGAATAAACAGCCGCCTGACGGCAAGGCGATCGGCGTCGCCTTTCGATGCGGCGAATGCGGTCGGCTTGGTGGAACCATCATCAGCGGCCCTGCACCGCGCCGTGTCTAATCAGCGGCCGGGCAAAAAGAATGCTCCCGTCTCGTAACGAGGGCCGATACCTATCGGGCCGTTGAGGCCATTTATCGACATCGGTGCTTGCGGGCGAAATGAGGCTCGCTTGGCCCCGGCAAAGGACCAGATTTTCGCTAAATCAGCAGTAGGCCATCTTGAAAGTTTCGCTCTTTACAAGATTAATCTCTTTTGTCGCGGTTCCGATTTGACCATCCTCTCGGAAAAGTCCCGATTGCCCCAATCTCTCGGGAACGCCCCACCGCGACACGTCAGGCGAAAGGCCCCTTTGTCCGCTTCTCGAACCGGCGTGCTTAGGGGTCTTTCGTTGCTATCGCGCCCTTCGCCGCTGAAAGGAAGTGGTGGGTTTCAATGAAAGCACTATTCGCAACCACCTGCATCGCGATCCTTGCGGCCATCGCTTATTATGGCATCGGCGAATATCGCCAGCATGCCGCCGAGCAGGAACAGGCCGACAGAATAGAAGGCGCGCGGGCTGAGCTTTACAAAATGGCCGGAGCGCAGCCCGGCGCTGTGGGCGAGCCCGCCGTAAAGGCATTTTGCGAGACCATGGAGGAAGGGATCAAAGGCGATCTTAAGGACAACGAGGTCGCAAAAGGCTTGGCACATAATTGCCGGGTCTTGGGCTATCTTTAGGCCGTGCTATGATCAGCACATGCCCCGGATATCCCCCCACAATCTTTCATCCGCCGAAAAGCTGGAAAGCATGCTGGGCGCTTTGCGTCATGATGCCGGAATGAGCCCGAGCGAGATCGCCCACGCGGCGCGCCTTAGCCGCACAACCGTCTGGCGACCGGCGGTCGGCGAATGCTCAGCCCCCGGCGCGGATACCTTTCAGCGGATCGAAGGCCTTTACAGAGACAGATGCAGGCGCCCGACATGAGCTTCGTCGTTGTCAAATGGTTGGCAAATTTGAGTTGGGATGTTTATGGGCGAATTATGCCCAATAAACCCTTTACGAGAATTTTGCTTTCCATCGTGGTCGTGATGTTCTTTCTCTAATTGGCTCTTGCTGTCTGGATATATCGGACCAAGTGAGCCCTCGGCCGTTTCATCGAGGACGGCAAGAAGGGCGTATGCCGCGGACATCGAACACGGATGATCGTGGAGCAATGTGATAACAAAATATTAACCATACCAACCCACAATTTCCCCGAGCTTGGCTGTCGACGCCCCCAAGTGGCTTGAATGCCCCCAATCCCTCTCGCGACTTCGTGAAAGGGCCTTCCTCGATGAGGTAATCAGCCAAATCGAAACTTGTTGCCGCACGATAGGCACAAATTTCCCATGGTGCCTCGCAACACCGATCGGACGAGGTGCAATAATGAGGTATGATTGGACAGGAAAGAAGGCGCAAAGCCAGATTGAAAACCGCTTGCTTATGGTCAGCGTATTTTCAATTTTAATTCTCTGTATCTATATTCTCAAATTCTGGTTTTAAGCGGCCCCACGTTTACGAACGGAAATGTAAATTCTCCCATGCTAGAGCGCATTTCACGTTGTCCTAGCCGGATCGATTGCCATAACAATCGGGCTAGTGGTTGTTATTGTTTGGGGAAATGGAGACGGTGCGGGGATGCCGCCATCCACACACGGAATGATAAACGCGCAGGCGAATTGATGGTGTCGCCTCGCTGCGACGCCGATGGCAATGCGATGCCCACACGACCCTGGGCCTGCGGGACCGTGCCCTGGCAGTCGCTCTACTTAGCCCGTGGGTGATCCACTTTATCAGGTGCAGTACAAACGCGCGGCGACGATCCGTACTCATCATGTTCTCCGCTTCAGTTCCATGAAAAGTCTCATCGAAACGCCCCGTGTTCTTCACTGCATGGTGCGAGGCCCTCGCTACGAAGCGGGGGCCCTATTGTTTCTCCTCGCCATAGTTGGCCACTGAATGCCCCTTGCATCTCCACTCGGTGACGTACAGGCCTCACGCTCGCATTCGAGATGCATCGGCGAGATGCATCGGCCCATTTCAACGGCACGAACAGTACCGCGACCGTCTCCTGCTCCGATACTTCCGGCAAGAAAGCGAGGCGTTGGCACTAAAGAGGGTAATCCCCTCCTTTCTTCGCCGCTGACCGGCCGCCAGTCGCGATAGGGTAGCGAACTGTTGGCTCCAGATTGTCGGTATGGCTGACGACGCGCTGTACCCGTCGGGGTCAACCAACAACAGGCGCTCGAAGGGGTCCGGCTATCGGCCGCAACTATCGGCAAGGTGCCTCGAACCGGCGACCATAGCGATCGCGGTAAATGCAATAGCCCCGGTGTTCCTGGGAGTGGCCAACAAGTGCGCCGACAACACCACCAGCCACCGCGCCAATAGCCGCGCCTTCCCAGCTATTGCTGACAGCGCCGCCAATGATTGCGCCGGAGCCTGCACCGATTGCGGTGCCTCGTTCTGTTTGCGTGCATGACGAGAGAATCCCAATCATTCCAACCGCAATGATAAGCTTTTTCATACTTCCAACCCTTTGACCTTTGCATGATCTCAACCCGGCACAGCATCTGCGCAATGGGTGACATTGTCGATAGTGCCACAGGATCGATGCGAGTTGGTTCAGGGTTTGGGTGTCGACTCATGTGCATCGTCGGTTTCTTGTCCAATCCCGTGAGACAGGACGCGATAGGCGCGGGGTTCTGCGTGCGCGCCAATCCCGCCTATGCCCTAAAAACCGAAAATTCGACGAAGGAACGTTCGTTCTGGGGAGGATGGTTGAAGCGCCGCCAACGCAGCTTTCAACGACGACAGCCTTTTGGCGATCTGGTGGTGTTCCAAGCTGGTCGCGAAATTGTGGAGCAGCCGATCAATGTCGGCACATTCCAACTGCGATTGCACCATAGCAAACCGCCTGCTGATCTGCCATCCGTCGCCAAGCTTTTCCTTCGATATCGATGCCAACGGCCTATCAGGAAACGCCATTTCACCCACTCCCAAGGTTGACCCGTGCCAGTCCTCAAAAACGCACGACGTGAAAGGTTCGCGCAGGCGGTCGCCAAAGGCAAGACCGGTGAAGAGGGTTATGTCGAGGAAGCATCGGGGCAACGCCACCTGGATGGAAGGAGGATCCGCGATACCACGCGGTGCCTTGATCTCCATGGCAATCGCGCCAGCAAGGGGGCGTTGACGGTTTGTTATGCAATTGCGTGTGACAACAGATCAGGCGCGAAAGTTCTGCGGTGGCGCCTGCCGATGTGGCTGCCGGATGTGACGGCTGCCAGCCCGGTTTTTCGGGCCTCTGCCCGCTCAAAAACGCCCGTTGCTCTCTAATGAGAGAAACGAGCGATAAGCCAACATTATCGGTCGTTATGTGGTGGAGACGGGCGGTGCGTTTAAACCACTATTGATGGTCCTAACTGCACAGAAGTGATACGCTTAGTGGCCGCAGCATTGTATTTCTGCCTCGGACTATTAGGCTCTTCAACGGATCGTTTAGTGGGCACATGTTGGGTCGGTGAGATCGATCGAGCCAATGTCCGCCTAGGCACCTACCACAAGCCGGCCGATGTCGCGTCGGCCGAGCGTATTGGCCGCCGATCGTGGCTTTTCCTGCGCCTTGACGGAGGCTCGCACGGAACAGCTGATTTGCCGATTGGGCGAGGTTCAGCTGGGCGCGCAACCTGTTCCGCCTTCTGCATGACGACAGTGGCGTCGGGGAAAAGCCTGACGTTTCCAATATGGTCGCCATGAGTATGCGATACAAGGACGAAGTTCACGTCTTCAGGCTTCAGTCCGATCTCGGCGAGTTGCGAGGTGATGGTCCTCTCGAGATGATAGACGATGAGTTTCGGCAACGTGGACCAGTCTGCCAGATTATTCACGGTGTCGTCGGGTACCCCAGTGTCCCAGAGGAGAATATCAGAGCCATGGCGAATGAGGTAGCAAGTCGATGAAAACTCGATAGGCTTGCCAATATTTCCCCCCGGCGTCCATACCGACTCGTCGTTGGCTTTGGAGTGTCCGCAGTCCACCGATAAAGACGGTCATTTGTCGCAGGACTGGTCGCTCATCGGCAATGGTTATCGCGTCGCCTGACGGGTGCCTTGAACCGCGCTTACTATGCCTACGACGCTCAGAAAGTAGAATCGGGAAATCATGTTCAACATCCTGGGCGGATGTTTGCCATCGGCGCCGCTAGGTTTGTTCGCTACCTTGAGAGCTGACCTAGGTGGTACCCGAGACGATTTTCGATATCGCCGGGTTTGTGAAACCCCTGGTCCATTAAGGCCTTGATGCCCTCTTGCGCCGCAGGCCGGCCGAGAGACGCGATGCACGCGTCCCACCCGGCTCCAAGTTCGACCTCCGGCGCCAAACTTGTGTTGACGAGTCGCTTAGTGTTCGCGATCGCCCACTTGTCGAATTTGGCGATGCGGAGCGCAAACGCGTTGACATAAGCGTCAAGTTCCGCATCGGGTATGGCGCGATTCACGTATCCCATGGCTTCTGCCCGCTCTGCGGTGAGGTCTTCCGAACCCAGGAGCACCTCCAGAGCGCGGTTCCTGCCGATAAGCTGGGGCAGACGAGCCATTGGACCGCCTCCCGCGACCATCCCGACACCGACCTCCCACTGCGAGATAATCGCTCTTTCAAAACTGGCGAAGGCCATGTCGCAGGCCAGTGTGATCTCGCTACCGTTCCCTGTGGCGCGACCGCGGATCAATGCGATCGATACAACGGGAGCGCGAGGGAGGCGAACTAGAAAATCAGGCCATGGCGGCAGTCCGGTGGGACCAGCCGGCAAGGAAGTGATCTCTTCGATCGGTGTCAGAAAATCCGAATGGTTGAGGAAAAAATGATCGACCGCGCTGTCGAAGACCACGACCTTGACGTCCTTGTCCGTTTCCAGAGCAGCGATGACCTCTTGAAACTGCTGCACCATCGCGGCGCCCATGACGTTGATGGGCGGATTGTCGATTGTCACGCGCCAGTAAGCCGGGGATAGCTTGGTTGTGCGGAGTTGCGGAGTTTTGATCGTCGCGCTCACTGTGATTGTCCTTGTTATCGCAAACAGTAGAACTCCAACTTGAATGTTCGGCCATGATTTCACTATCGAACAATGGTATCGCTTGGACCTCGACAATCGCTCTGCGACGCGAAAACCGACACCATTGGACAATGGGTTTTCGCTTGCAACTGACCTACGATTCCGCGTTGCCGGCCAGCCACACGGCGAGGCCGTCCAGCGTCTGCAGCCCGTATTCGACCGCACCGAAGCCGATGACCTCTTGACGCCGCTTAGCGCTGGGGTGGAGCTGGCGCATGGTCAGCACAGTCTTGCCGTCGGCCTGTTCATCAAAGGTCACCGTGACGCGGAAACGGTCGGGATCGTCAGGATCACGCGTGCCATAGTCCATGACGATCCTCTCGTTCGGCACGATCTGCAGAAAGCGCATGAGGTTTGGAAAGCGCTGCTGCTGGCCCTCGAATATGCCCACCATATCGAACCGCCAGACCCCGCCCTCGCGAATATCGGCTTCGTGGGTCTCGATACTGAGGCCGGCCGGGCCGTACCATTCGGAAAGTGCCTTGGGGTCCATCCACGCGGCAAAGACCTTCTCGCGTCGATGGTTGAGCAGCTTCACCAGCACGATTTCGCGGTCAAGCGACCATGTCTCAAACAGGTTTGCCATATCCTTCGTCATCCTCTTCGGTTTTGTCCAGGTAGGTTTCCAGTCGACCCAACCGCTCGGCCCAGCGCCGGCGCTCTTCCATCCAGTCCGCCGCCTCATCGAAGCGCGCCTGCACCAACCGGCACCATCGGCTGCGCCCGCGCTTCTCGCTTGCGATCAACCCGCAATCTTCCAGTACCTTGAGATGCTGGGCGAAGGAGGGCAGGGCCATGTCGAAAGGCTCGGCGAGGGTGCTGACGGGCAACTCGCCCTCGACCAGCCGCGACACCACAGCGCGGCGGGTCGGGTCGCTGAGAGCGTGAAAGGCGAGGTCGAGCGGATTTGAATGGTAAGGCATGTGCGTCCGTAAAGTGGGCGGGTGCGACCGTCAAGACTAAAAAAGGCACTTGCCTTAGTATGGGGCTACGAATATAAAGGCACCTACCTTAGCTCGACTTTGTACAAAATTCTTTGGGAATTTGAGTTGGTTGGCGGCGCTGACAGGCTGCGTCCGGCCGGCTTATGGTGCATACCAGCGCACGCATTTTCTATCATCTGAATTGGGTGAATCAATTTGCCGCAGTCTCTTTGCCTTGCCTGTTTCGTCTGAGCGGATTCGAACCGATGGATGACCGATCATAATGAGAACTGCGTCGGGTCGAGTGATCCTGTTCCGCACATCCTTCGCCAGTGGCTGTCGTCGTTTCGTCCCTGGTTCACGGCACCCAGCTGGGAGCATCTGCTGGTCCTGGTGATGGGCGCGATCCTGTCTCCAGGCAAACGAACAGTATCGTCGTGTTTGCGGATCACCGGCCGCGCCGAGGCCGGCAATTTTTCCCTCTACCATCAGCTGCTTAATCGCGCGCGTTGGAACCCGCGCACACTGGCTTCGCGGCTGCTATCGGTTGTTGTCGCCCGCCTCGTACCTGCTGGCCCTGTCATTATCGGCATGGACGACACCATCGAACGCCGATGGGGACCAAAGATTGCCGCCCGCGGCATCTATCGCGATCCGGTGCGCTCCAGTCACGGTCACTTCGTCAAAGCCAGCGGCTTGCGCTGGCTGAGCTTCATGGTTCTTGCCCCAGTCCCATGGGCCAAATGCATCAAGGCCCTGCCAGTCTTGACGCTGTTATGCCCCTCGGAGCGCTACGATAAGAAAAGGGGACGAAAGCATAAACTGCTGACGGATTGGGCAAGGCAGGGCGTGCTGCAGCTCTGCCGATGGCTACCTGGTCGCGACATCATCTTTGTCGGAGACAGCAGTTTTGCGGTTCACACCCTGGCTGCGGCTCTTCCCCACAAAGCCATCCTCATCACACGCTTGCGCCTGGATGCAAGTCTGTTTGCTCCACCAGACCAACGGCACGAACACACGCTTGGGAGGCCTGCACAAAAGGGCATGCCACAGCCCAAACTGAAGACGATCCTGCACCATCCCAAAACCGTGTGGCAGCGCATTACCGCCTCAAGCTGGTACGGACGAGAAACGAACAAGAGCCTCGATATTACCTCTTCCACCGGGTTATGGTACCGGCGAGGAACGCCGCCAAAGCTAATTCGCTGGGTGTTGGTCCGAGACCCCTCAGGCCGCCGCGAACCGCAGGCGTTCATGAGCACCAATACCGATCTCGAACCAGCTCAGATCATTGCCTACTTCGTTCGGCGCTGGCAAATCGAGGTAACGTTCGCGGAAACACGCGCGCATCTGGGTATCGAAACCCAGCGCCAATGGAGCGGCAACGCTATCCTGCGCACGACACCTTCGCTTCTTGCCCTCTACAGTCTCGTCACGGTATGGGCCGGTGATGTTCTCAGCCAAAAAACGCGCCCCTACGCGGCCGCATGGTACAAGAAAACCGATCTGACATTCACAGATGCAATGGCTGCAGTTCGCCTGGTTTTGTGGAGTGACGATCTTTATCGACACTCACCGTCAAACCCGGAAATGCATAAAATACCTCCCGGACGGCTTCAGCGCATGGCCCAGGCTCTTTGCTTCGCCGCATAATGTACAAAGTCGAGCTTAGGGTTAGCCCCGGGCATTGGGGCGGTTATGGTGCAATCGCACGCAAGGAGGACCCCGGTGGTAGTTCGTGTCGATCTCATGATCTCGCTAGATGGTTTCGCGACAACGACGGACCAGACGCCCGAAGCCCCGTTCGGCGAGGACTGGCCGCGTCTCGTCGGCGCATATGTTGCAACACGAACGTTTCGTGAGCGCGTGTTCAAGGACACCACGGGAGCAGGGACCACAGGTGTGGACGACGAATACGCGACGGAATATTTCGAGAATGTGGGTGCCGAGATTATGGGCGCTGGAATGTTCGGGCTCCACAACTTTCCCGACGATCCGAACTGGCGTGGCTGGTGGGGCGACGAGCCGCCCTTCCAGGTTCCGGTCTTTGTCCTCACCCGCAACCCACGACCCTCCATAGAGATGGCCGGTGGCACCACTTTCCACTTCCTCAATAGCACACCGGTGGATGCGCTCCAGCAGGCGGTAAGGGTCGCAAATGGCAAGGATGTGAGGATAGGCGGCGGTCCTACCGTCGTCCGCGACTATCTCAAGGCCGGCCTTGTCGATCGCCTTCATGTTGCTATCACGCCGATTTTGCTCGGGCGCGGCATCCGCCTGTGGGACGATCTGGGCGGCCTCGAAGCTGGCTACTCAGTTAAAGCCGAAACGGCTGAGAGCGGCACCATCCACGTCACATTCCAACGATAGCCGCTCGCATGGGACGCGATCATGGACTATCCGCAGGGGATCCATGATGTCTGCTTTCCGTGGATCAGCTAGAGTCCAAGTGCCGAGAATTGTAGATTTCAGCGTTCGTCCAGTTGGCAGATTTTAAGGTGACAAATTCCGTCACGTGTAGGAACGTTCGTTGCTTCGAGCTCCTCGTCAGAACCACACTGGCCGACGTTTTCAACATAACGGTCATATAGGGTTAGCCCTGGCGGCATCGTCGACGGAAAGCGGATGACGAGTTCGCCTTCTGTCTTGATGCGTTGCTGGATGAAAATGCAGGACTCGTTCAATGAATCCACCATATCCACCGCGGCGGCAGGGGCCGCGAGGAAAAGGATAGCGGGCGCAAAATAAGCTAAAGCTCTCATTTTATAACTCCATTTTCATAGTGTTTCGCTACTGACTTCTCATCGGATGAAGGTACTCCTTACAAATCGGTGCCGGTTGATCTGCGTTGCCGGGCTTTGGGTGCCCCGTGGGAGATCAGGGTATTACGTCGCGCTTGGACTTACGTGTAGACGTACTATGCCGCCGTCCCATTTTGCTTCTACCTTCCGTGCAGCCTCCGCGACCAAGTCTTAGCGGCTCGCTAACAACTTGGAAAAAGCTACTATTCACATCGGTCTCAGGTCACGGATCAGCGTGGGGAAGAGCTCCGATACCGTCGGATGAATAGGTACGGCCCACTTCAAGTCTGAAAACGGTATACCCGCGGTTTTGGCGTCGATGATCCCGTGGATGACCTCATCGCCCCCGACCCCCAAAACGGAAGCGCCAAGAATCTGTTTCGTGTCGGCGTCGGCGATGAGCTTCATAAAGCCGGCAGTCTCCCCCTTTTCGACGGCGCGACCGACACGGCTCATGGGGCGGGCTGATACCAGTATCGACTTACCAGATCGCCGCGCCTCGTCCTCTGTCATCCCGACGCGGCCCAAGGGAGGGTCGATGTAGAGCGCGTATGCGGGAATGCGGTCCGAAAGCTTTCGGTTATCACCATCGAGAAGATTGGCAGCGGAGATCTCGTAGTCGTTGTATGAAGTATGCGTGAAGGCACCGCGTCCGTTACAGTCACCCAACGCCCATATCCCTGCGACACTGGTTTCCAGACGATCATTTACCTCGATGAATCCACGGTCATCGATCCTGACACCTGCCGACGCCAGACCGAGATCATCGGTATTCGGCGTCCGTCCGACGGCGAGCAGGAGATGGCTACCGTGAACCAATGTATCCTTCGAAAATCGAACTTCGACGCCATCTCCATCTCTTCTGAACGAGAAACCGCTCGCGCTCGTATGTGTTGCCACTCCTTCTGAGCGGAGAATTTCCTCAACAGCGCACGAAACATCGTCATCTTCTCGGGATAACAGACGAGGGCCGCGTTCGATCACTGTGACCTTGGCGCCGAAACGGCGATACATTTGAGCAAACTCCAGCCCTATGTAGCTGCCGCCGATCACCACAAGGTGCTCTGGAACGGAGCATAGCTGGAGGATACTTGTGCTCGTGAAGTAATCGACCTCGTTGATTCCCGGAAATGCTGGAATGGTTGGACGCGCACCGACGTTGATGAAGATCCTCGGAGCTGTCAGCTTTTCGCTATTCACGACAACGGTTCTTTGGTCTTCAAGCAGGGCATGTCCATAAATGACGGACATTGAATCAAACGAACCCAGCCATTCCGTCAGAGCCTTGCGGGCGTCGAGGGTGACCTTCTCAGCACGAGCCTTCACGACCGTCATGTCTACATCGATCGGTCCCCGAAAAATCACGCCGAAACTGGCAGCTCTTCTCGCGGCGGCCGCAGCATGGGCGCTGGCGACAAGGGTCTTTGTCGGCATGCACCCAGCATTGACGCACGTCCCGCCGAGGAATTTGCGCTCGATCAGAGCAACTTTTTGGCCATCTGCAGCCATACGTGCAGCGAGAAACGGTCCTGCCTGACCTGCACCTATGAAAATAGCATCGTATTCCGTCATGATGAGCTCCCTCATTAGCGGAGCGCCGGCGCCGGCACTCTCATTATGGGCCGTCGGTAGGTCAATCCAAGACGCGGGAACGACTTGGCAAACCACCACTACCCGATCGGAACAACCTGACCGACCCGTTCCCCGAGCCGGTCAGGCGCCTGACATGAGGCTGCATCAGCAATGCGTTTGGCATCGCGATGGGATCAAATTGGCTTAATCTGATCGCGCAGGGACCTGAAAGACGCCCTTAGTTCGGCGGTGAAGAGTTCTGGCTGCTCCCACGCGGCAAAATGCCCACCCTTTGGTAGTCGGTTGTAGTGGACCAGATTCGGATAAGCCCGCTCTGCCCAGCTCTGCGGAGCCTGGTAGATTTCATCCGGAAAGGCACTTACTGCAACCGGAATTTTAATGCCGCGGGGATCGAAGAAGCCGCCGGTCGGAAAATGCGCATTGCTCCAATAGAGGCGAGCCGACGAAATAGCGGTGTTGGTCAACCAATAGAGTGTGATGTTGTCCAGCACGTCGTCTGGCGTTAACCCCTCACTCTCGCCATCGAATGATCTAGCGATCATTCGGTAGCTGCGGATGTCGTGATCAAGCATCCAAGCAGCAAGACCGATCGGAGAATCGGCGATACCATAAAGGGTCTGTGGCCTGTTATTCATTTCGATGGCGTAGCCCAAGCCATTCTTGTTGAAGTCGTCGAGCTGCTCGTAGGCCAACTGCTCGTCCGCGGATAAGTTTGCAGGCGGGGTGCCAGCCGCAAGCGCCTTGGAAATCTCGGCAGGGACTGTGGCAGCCATGTTGGTATGGATGCCAAGCAGTCCCGCGGGCTGCTGTACTGCCATCAGTTCTGTGACTGCGTTGCCCCAATCTCCTCCTTGAGCAACATACTTTGTATAACCAAGTCGTTCCATCAGGATGGCCCACGCTTTAGCGATGCGAAGTGGGGTCCAATCGGGGTCCCGTGGTTTGGCGGAGAAGCCGTAGCCGGGAAGTGAAGGGATAACGACATGGAAGGCGTCCGCTTCAGCGCCGCCATAGGCAGTAGGATCCGTCAAAGGCTCGATAATTTTCAACTGCTCGATGACAGAGCCTGGCCAGCCGTGGGTGATGATGATCGGGAGCGCATGTTCGTGCTTTGATTTGACGTGAATGAAATGGATGTCAAGGCCGTCGATCTCTGTAATGAACTGTGAAAAGGAGTTCAACCGGGCCTCCACCTTCCGCCAATCGTGGCTCTTCCAGTGCTTGGCCAACTTCTTGATCGTGTTAAGCCGGACGCCTTGGCTGTCATCTGAAACGTTCTCTTCGTCGGGCCAGCGGGTCGAAGCGACGCGACGATGAAGATCCGAAAGCTGGTCTTTGGTGGCCGCGAATTTGAAAGGCTTCAGGTCCGAACTAGAGCCCGTGGCCGCGAAGGCCCCCGGGATCATGCTGATAGCGCTGGCGGACGCGGCGACCGCAAGCAGTGTTCGACGAGTTACCGATGGTGGTATGAGGGACATAGCAATCTCCTTGCGTGTTTGCCTTACTTCTATGAGAAGAAAGGTCGCACCGAAGGAGACCCGCAACTATTGCACCAAGGTATGGTCGATACCTTTGTATTGGACAGCGTTTTATCGCAGCCATAATCGATCGCGGCGGTCTCGCACGTCATCTCGAGACGGCAGCCGGCATGCGGGGTGTGAACCATCAAGCTGTAGCTGCTGCAAATCCTCTTTCCTCGGTCGAAGCCCTCGGCACGGAGAAGCTCATGGTGACGCCCGGACCGTCATTGGGCCGAGCCCACATCCTTCCACCATGACTTTCGATAATGGAACGACAAACTGACAGCCCGATTCCCATGCCATCGTTCTTCGTGGTGTAGAACGCCTCGAAAATTCGCGAACCTTCATCTAAGTCGAAACCGACCCCGTTGTCGCTGACTGCGACACTCACTTGACCACCGTCGTCAATGCTAGTTCGAATCTCGACAAATCTCAGGCGATCTTTTACCCCGGAGACAGCATCTATGGCATTCCGGAGCAAGTTAATGATCACTTGCTGAAGTTGGACTCGGTCGCCGTTGATTGGAGGTAGGGCATGGGTGAAGGAGGTTCGTACAGAAACGCCGTTGCGCCTCTGATCTCCCTCCGATAGTGCGACCACCTCACTCACCGCATCGTTGATGTCAATGTCTTCAAACGCTATGATGCGCTTACTGAACAACGCCCTTAGCCTTGTGATGACTTCAGCAGCCCGGTTGCCATCCCTTATCGTTCGCCGCGCTGTCTCAAGGGCTGTTTCAATATCAGGTGGGTCCGCTGAGAGCATTCGCAGACACGTGCTTGCATTTGTAATGATACCTGAAAGGGGCTGGTTGACCTCATGCGCGATCGCCGCCGACATTTGCCCTAGACTTAGGATACCGGTCAACCGTGCAAGTTCCGTGCGCAACTGATCGCGCGCTTCCTCCGTCAAGCGTCTTTGTGTCACATCCTGGATTGCCCCGAGGCACTCCCGTTGTCCGTTCTGGTGATGAATTACTTCGCCGATGACGCGAACGTGCTTTATATTGCCTTTTCGACCCACGACGCGGACCTCATACTCGGACTCCCCATCGCCGTCGCGTACCGCACCGATTTTCTCGGCAAATAGAGCGGCGTCGTCCGGGTGGATCCGCTCACCTATTTGCTCGAATGTTACGACGTCATCCTTTTCAAATTCGAGTATTCGTAGCCATTCATCGGACAGTACAAGTTCATCTGTATTGATGTGCCAGGAGAAGGTTCCCGTACTGATTAGCCGCTGACCCGCGACCAGCAGGGCCTGGCTTCGTCGAAGTTCATCTTCGGCCTTCTTGCGATCGTCAATGTCAGTCAGTAGCCCGTACCAGCGAACAATGTTGTCTTCGGCATCACGAAGTGGCTGCCCGCGAACCTGGAACCAGCGAAAAACTCCGTCGTGGCGGCGGTAGCGGCTTTGGTAGTCGTAGGGCTCGCCGCTTTTGAGCGACCCCATGAATTTGTCAACGTTGATTTGAACGTCGTCAGGATGGGTTATTCCATTCGTCGACCAGTCTTGCACCTCCTCCAGCGAAGTCCCGAAGTAGTCCAGAAGTTGTTGATTGCTGCCGTCAAGCGTTCCATCAGGTTGCGCGAGAATTATCATGCCCGGTACCATATTGACTATATGGCGGAATTCCCTCTCGCTGTTTGCCAACGCCACCTCGGCCTGCTTGCGATCCTCGATATCGTTTAAAAGGAAGTACCATCGCACCGCCACTCCATCGTGGTTCAACAGGGGACTTCCCCGAAGCTGGAACCAACGATACGCGCCGTCATTGCGGCGAAGCCTTTCTACTATCTCGTAAGATTGGCCAGAGGCGGCCGCCTCGGCGAACCTGGCCACGCCCCGGTCGCGATCTTCCGGATGTATTATGTTGTTGGTTTGCCATTTTTGGTGTTCATGAAAATCGTAGCCGAAATATCGCAAGGACTGGTCGTTCACGCTCTCCACAGACCCGTCAGGTCGGAGCACAATGATCAGGCCGGGGATTGAATTGACGATCAACTGAAGCTCGGCTTGACTTGCGCGCAGCGCCGCGACGGCCCCCCGCTGGTCGTCGATATCGGTCAAGAGGCCGTACCAGCGAGCAATTTCCCCGTCACTACCCCGTACCGGATGGCCGCGGATTTGGAACCAGCGGTAAACACCATCGTGGCGACGGAATCGGGTTTCAAATTCGTAAGGATCACCTGTTTGAAGCGAGCTTGTGAAGGTCTCGACACAATGTTGCAGATCCTCAGGGTGGGTCATCCCGTTAGTAGTCCAGTTCGCGACTTCCTCAAGGGGCTGCTGGAAGTAGTCGAGAAGCCGTTGGTTGCCGCCGTTCAACTTGCCGTCGGGCGTGAAGAGCGCGACCATCCCCGCTATGGTGCCGACGATCAAGCGAGCTTCCCGTTCGCTGTCCGCCAGCGCAACCTCGGTACGCTTCCGGTCATGGATGTCGATCAGCAGATGGAGCCAGCGCTGTATGTTGCCAGCTGCATCTCGCAGGGGAAGACCTAGGACATTGTGCCACCGATACACGCCATCCGCGCGCAGATGCCGGCTTTCGACGTTGTACGAGTTGCCGGCCATGTGAGCGGCGAGCTGAGCCTCGACAGTCTCCTTCAGATCGTCTGGATGGACCACCTCTGACGCCTTCCACTGCTTCAGTTCCGAGAGGCTGAGTCCAAAATAAGATAGTGTGAGTTGGTTCAGTCCCTCCACCTCACCGGTCGGAGTCGTCACGGCAACGGGCAGGGGAATGCTGTCGACGACGAGCTGGAAGTCTAGTGCGGCACGTGGCTGCTCCCGCTCCCGAACGACAAATTCAATATCGGTCGCGATGCCGCACCACTTCTCAATGGTGCCCGACACGCTTCGCAACGGGGTCCACTGGACGACAAAATGTCGAAAGTCGCCGACGTTGTTTCTAAGGCGCACCTCGATGGGCTCGGTCGTCTCTGCGGCGCGAACGCTTTGCAGATGCACGGTGAGCGCACCTAGGTCGGCTGGGTGCACTGCATCGAGCCAGTTCCAAGTTTGGCGCGACGTGAGGTGAAATCCAGTGTATTCTTCCCAGCTACGATTGACGAACTCTACTTGGTCGTCCGCTCGCACAGTCAAAACTATGCTCGGCAGCGAGCCGAAGAACTGGTCGACATCAATCTCCATCGCCACCCCGAAGTTTATATTTTCGCGAAAGACTGTAGGATATTGCGTCGCACAGCGCTACTGGTTCGTAATCATCTTTTGAATGGTCGGATCTGCCCGGTTCCCGAACCGCTCCTTGAACATTCTTGAGATGCGGCGCGCAAAGGAAGGCTTTCTATTGCTCAGTCTATCAACGACGCGAGTCGCAATGCATCCTGAAGTTCGTCGTCACTGAAGGGCTTAAATAGGCACTCCGCTGCTCCGTCCCGCATCAACCCCGTTCTAACCTTTTGGTCCCGAATCGCCGTGATAAAAACGATTGGAATCCGCCGTCCTCTTCGCGCTATTTCCTTCTGCAGCTCAGGTCCCGTCATGCCGGGCATTGCGACGTCGAGGATCATCCCATCGCTGGAACCTAACGCGCTTGAATTCAAAAACGCCTCCGCAGAAGCGAATGCTTCCACGGATAGACCGAAAGTCCGCAGAAGGTCTGGGAGAGCCTCGCGTACGGATTCGTCGTCATCGACAACAGAGACGTGTTTTATGCGGATTGCCATCATTTCCTCATTGTGTCGTCGGTCTTTTCTAAGCCCGACATTCCTCCACTTTCCAAGTCCGACCCTAGGGAGATCGGGACCGAAAATCCTATTGTGACACCGTGATGCTTGTTTCGCTCGGCCCACAGCCGGCCGTTGTGGTTTTTTATGATGGACTCACTTACCGAGAGTCCGATGCCCATGCCCTCGGGCTTCGTCGTATAGAATGCATCAAAAATCCGGTCACTCCCCTGCGGGCCAAACCCCACGCCCGAATCTTCGATGGATAGCTTGATCTCGCCATTGTTTGAATCGGTCTTCAGCACAATTCGTCTGGGGCGGTCTCCGACAGCCAAAAGCGCCTCAATAGAGTTGCGGAGGAGGTTCATTACGACCTGTTGTAGCTGCACGCGAGCGCCCGTCATGCGAGGCAGATCGGTAGCGAAGTCGGTCGTCAAGATCACTTTTGAACTCTGCAGGTCGCTGGACATCAGGGCGATTACTTCGCCGGAGATCTCGTTTAGATCCACGTCTTCGACGCTCGGCGGTTTCCGGCTGAAGAGATCCCAAAGCCGCGATATTACATCGGCGGCGCGGTTCGCGTCGCGGATCATGCGCCGCGCCGTGTCCTTTGCGACGTCGATGTTTGGAGGATCCGAGGTTAGAACGCGCAGGCATGTGCTTGCGTTGGTGACCAATCCTGCGAGCGGTTGGTTCACTTCGTGAGCGATGGATGCCGTCAGTACGCCCAGGCTTGTGACGCGTGTGACATAGGATAGATCGGACCGCGCCTGATTTAGCGCCTCTTCCGCCTTCCGGCTTTCGGTGATGTCCTGCACGGCGCCGATCAGTTCCGGATCGCCGTCCTTGTTCCTCTCACTGTGCGCGAGCACTCGAACATATTTTAGCGACTGGTCGGGGGTGTTCAGTAAGATTTCGTAGTCAAAGTCGCCGCGCCCTTCATTGGCCCTATCGATCACTTGCTGCACTGTCGACAAGCTTTCGGGGAGGAGCCGTGATAAGACCGTGCCGAGTGTCACCGGAGTGGCCGGATCAACTTCGAAAATGCGATAGGTCTCCGCCGACCATGTGACTTCATTGGTGCCGAGGTTCAGCAAAAAGCTTCCGGTCTTGCTGAGGCGCTGGGCGTCCGTTAAAAACGCCTCGTTGCGGCGAAGCTTTTCTTCCGCTCGCTTTCGGTCGTCGATATCTGTCAAAAGTCCGTACCAGCGGACAATCTCGCCCTCGGAAGTGCGCAGGGGAAGTCCTCTGAGCTGGAACCATCTCCAAGTGCCGTCATGGCGTAAAAAGCGGGTCTCGTAGTCATACGGTTCTCCCGTGACCATTGATCCCATAAAGCTGTCGATGCACGTCTGCAGATCATCTGGATGGGTAATTCCGTTGCTCGACCAGTCGTTTAGTTCGGACAGTGGACGCTCGAAATAATCGAGGATTTGGCGATTTCCGTCGATCAACTGTGCATCGGGCGAAAAGATCGCAATCATTCCTGCAATGCCATCAACGATCAAGCGCGATTCGCGCTCACGCTCCGCCAGCGCTTGTTCGGCGCGCTTCCGGTCTTCAATGTCGATATTAGTTCCATACCATTTGGTGATCTTCCCATCATCGCCGAGTAGGGGGGTCGCACGAAATAAGAACCACCTATATTCGCCATCCGATCCACGCATCCTTGCCTCGAAATCCGCAGGGTCGCCTGATACGAGACTGGTGTTCCAAGCTTTCTCCAGACGACCGGCATCCTGTGGGTGAAGGATGGCTGTCCAGGCGGAGCCCTCGGCCTGTTCAGCAGTGAAACCTGCATACTCAAGCCATCGCTCGTTCACGAAGTCGCAGTACCCGTCAGGTCGGCTAGTCCAAACGGCGAGCGGCATTCCATCGATGATTTTTCGGAGCTCCAATTCATTGGATTTTAGTGCATCCTCAGCTCGCCGCCGATCCTCGACATCAATGTGAAGGGCGTACCATCGTGCGACGCCGCCCTTTTCGTTTTCCAGGGGGTAACCGATAATTTGGAACCAGCGGAACCTGCCGTCTGAACGCCGAAGCCGCACCTCGGCTTCGTAGGCTGTTCCCGTGCCGACCGCCAATTTCACTGCTTCCATCAACCGCGGGAGGTCATCAGGATGGACCACGTCGCTGCTGCCCCACTGGCGCAGTTCATCGAGCGTCCTACCGTAGTATTGGAGGAGGTGGCCGTTGATCGTGTCTACGTTGCCGTTGGCATCGAGGACGCCGATGCCTGCGGGGATGCTTTCCAGGATTGCGTGGGTTTCGCGGTTTATCGGTGGTAGTGTGTCTCTATGAGGAGCTTGCCACGCGTTGCCCGCACATTCAGAAGCGACGCCATACCACTTCACAACCCGATCATTCTCAACCAGCGGATTGCATTGAAGACGCAGGCCCTGAGATCCAGACTCAGAGTGCATGATCGGCAAGGTGAGTTCGAACGGCTCGCTTCCAGACACAAGCGAGTTCCAGCGTTGTATCAGGGCTCGCGTGTCTGCCGACGAGGCGGCAATCGGCCAACTCGTGGCCGGTTCGGAAAGGCCAAGAAACTCGACCATGCCCTTGTTCATGAAAGCGATGCTGCCGCTGGGGACGGCAGTAAACACCATTCCCGGTATTGTTTCCAGAACCCGAACGAGTTCCACGTCCATAGTTTCCCTTTCGCAGACTCCCCAAGGGGCATCCTGAGATTTAAGGAACTTCCCGTATATTATCCAATGGTATTGGGTGGGTCTTGTCACCAATGTGAAGGGAGGGGCAAACGCGTCAACTGACCGTCAGGTTGGAAGTCTTCCGCCTGACTGTTCCGCAGTAAGGTACTCCGCATACCAGTCTGGCCAATTCTCATCATGGTTTCCGCCGGTTCGTTTTTCATGCTCTCCATGAGCTGCGGCGACGCGTCGAAGTGCGCTGGCGAGATCTCGCATTGAAGCGAATGTCACACCGTTCTGATCGATCCGTCCCGGCAGTCTAGTCGTCACTTCCTGAAGGAGCCACCCATTTCCGTCCGGATCGCTGAACGAAGCGAACGACCCATAGCTCGTGCGCGATGGATGGGGACCGGCCAGCCTGCCTTCGGTGCCTCCACGGTGAAAGAGACCACCTGAGTCATGGAAAACCCCGCTAATTTCGGCGCCTCGCGAGCCAAGCGCCGCATGAGCCAGGTCGATATCGGACACGATGAGATGAAGTCCCTGTGCCGAACCGGGTTCCGCGACAGTGACCTTTGAACCAAAAATCACCGAGCAGTGGGATCCTGGCGGGGTCACCTGCACGACTCGAAAGCCGTCCTGTCCGGGAACGTCCGCGTCCAACCGCCATCCCAACCCTGTGTAGAAGGACTTGGCGCGATCCACATCGGATACGGGAATGACCACGACTTCAAGCTTCGTGTCGATTTCGTGCAACGAATTGGCGGTTCGTCTTACTGGCTCTTGAAAGGTCATCGGGCTCTCCTTCGCTCAAATTCGTCCGGCTGTCACTGCGGCAAGGCAACGGTGCCCTGTGGTCAGACAAGTGTCCATTGTGCAAAGGTATCGCTTCGCTTTTGGGGATACGATTATGCAATTGCACCCTACAGAGTGAGCGGTCTGTTCCGCCGCGCCCGTTGGAGACGCTGCGGGGCGGTGGCGTCGCGGTCGTCTGCCTCCCTGCATATTGGTCTCGGTCGCAACCTCAATGTTCTATTGCGCCATGTCCAATGCTGTGAAGATATTCGCGCAGCATAAGGAGTGGATGATGGATCGTATCGATGCAATGAAAGTCTTCGTCACAGCCGTCGAGGAAGGTAGCCTCGCCGGCGCAGCGCGCAGGCTGAAACGGTCACCCACGGCGATCAGCCGAGCCCTCGGCCTGCTTGAGCAGCATGTTGGCGTCGAACTGCTCCACCGGACAACCCGGAGTCTGAAGCTAAGTGAAGCAGGGCAGCGGTATGTCGGAGCATGCCGGAGAGTGCTCATCGATCTGGAGGAGGCCGACATGATCGCCGGTTCCGAACAATCGTCTCCTAAAGGGACGCTGACGATCTCAGCACCACCCATTTTGGGCGAAGAGGTGCTGCGGCCGATCCTCGACAGCTTCCTCCGCGAGCATGCCAACGTCTCCGTGCGGCTACTGATGCTAGATCGCTTCGTTAATCTGGTGGACGAGGGCGTCGACGTCGCCCTTCGCATTGGCAATCTTACGGACTCGACGCACATCTCCATGCGTATAGGCGGCGATGTGCGCCGCGTCGTGGTAGCTGCGCCGCAGTATCTCGAACATCACTCTGCAATTAACGAGCCTTCGGATCTTTCTCGACACGATCTCATCGCCTTCTCGAATTTCGGTTTGGAATCTTGGAGCTTTGCACCTGTCAAAGATGCCTCCATTCCTCGAACCGTCCATTTTTCGCCTAGGTATCTCGTCAATAGCGTGCGCGCTGCCGCGGCTTCGGCCGCAGAGGGGATGGGCGTGACCAGATTGTATTCCTATCACGTGGCTAATTATGTTCGCGATGGTCGCTTGAAGATCGTCCTTTCGCACGCGGAGCCACCTGCTCTGCCCGTCCATATTCTCACACCTCACGGTCGTGCATCCGTTCCGAAGGTCCGGGCATTCATAGACTTTGCAGTTCCGCGTCTTCGATCCGAACTTGGTCGCATAGCTGCGGAGGCGGGTACTCTAATCTGACTATCCCGAAGTGCGGTTGAGTGAATGCCGAAAAATGACAATTCTCACTTCTGCCGAAGACGTCTAACCAAAGGGACAGGCGCTTCGGAGATAGGCGTCGGACGTGACTACGATCTCAGGCTTCATGTCGAAATGACTGCGGTATGCAGGCGTCGGCGTTTTGCAGTCGTGGGTAGTCGTTTCCGATATCTTTTTTTGTATGAGCCCGGGCAACCCGCCACGTTCGGACGATCATCCGTTGTGTACGTTGCCGTGCATCGTACGAAGTATCGCATCGTCAGCAAGCGGCTCACCAATCCATAGGTATCGCCAATACCTTCGGACAATAGCGTCGCGGCCGTTGCCGGACGACCCTTCGACATCCCAACCACCTCATTTAACGGAGGATGTCATGTCAGCAGAAGTTGAAACGAGACCAGCACTTTCGCCAACAAGGCGCGAGTTGGTTGCAGCCACCGTGGCAACCGCCGCCCTCAGCATTCTCCCCAAGCTCGTCAGAGCGGCGACGGGAGGCGATGCAATCCGTCCGTTCAAGTGCGCGATCCCGCAGAAGGAGGTCGATGAGCTTCGACGACGCGTTCGAGCCACCCGGTGGCCCGGCAAGGAGACGGTTGCCGACCGCTCGCAAGGCGCTCAGCTTCAAAAGCTGAAACCGCTCGTCGAGTACTGGGGCAGGGAATATGACTGGAGGAGGGGAGAGAAGAAGCTGAATGCGCACGCGCAGTTTCTGACCCGGATCGATGGTCTCGACATCCATTTCATTCATGTGAAATCCAAGCATGAAGGCGCCCTACCGCTGATCATGACTCATGGTTGGCCGGGGTCGGTGCTTGAGCTCGTCAAAACGATCGGACCGCTCACTGATCCGACCGCACATGGCGGTTCCGCCGATGACGCGTTTCACGTCGTCATCCCGTCAATGCCGGGCTACGGGTTTTCTGAAGTTCCAAGCGAGGTGGGGTGGGGGCCGGACCGCATCGGCCGGGCCTGGCACGCCCCGATGAAACGGCTCGGCTACGGCCGCTATGTCGCGCAGGGCGGTGACTGGGGCGCCGTCGTATCCGACAAGATGGCGGCTCAGGCGCCCGATGGTCTGCTTGGCATTCATACGAACATGCCGGCGACTGTTCCTCCGGAGATCGCGAGGGCGCTTGCCGACGGCGAACCTGCTCCGGCGGGACTTTCTGCGGACGAGAGGGCCGCCTACGAGCAGATGAACGCACTCTATACCAAGGGCGCTGGCTATGCGTTGATGATGGTCACAAGGCCTCAGACTCTTGGGTATGCGTTGACGGACTCGCCCGTGGGTCTTGCCGCTTGGTACTACGACAAATTCGCTGACTGGACATACAGCGGAGGCGATCCGGAGATGTCCCTGACCAAGGACGAGATGCTCGACGACATCTCCCTGTACTGGTTCACGGGAACAGCCACTTCCGGGGCACGCCTCTACTGGGAAAACAACGCCAACAACTTCAACGCCGTCGACATCAAGATTCCCGCGGCGATCACCGTGTTCCCCGGCGAGATCTATCAGGCGCCCAGGAGCTGGGCCGAGAAGGCCTACCACAACCTCGTCTACTACAACAAAGTCGACAAGGGCGGCCACTTCGCCGCGTGGGAACAGCCGGACCTCTTCACATCCGAACTGCGGGCGGCATTCAGGACGCTACGCTAACGACCCGCTCTTTTTCACTCCAGCAAGGACAACTTCCATGACGAACTTTCCTAAGGGCACGGCCCTCATCACCGGCGCTTCGTCCGGCATCGGAGCACTCTACGCAGACAAGCTGGCGCGACGCGGCTACGACCTCATACTCGTTGCGAGAAGCCAGGATTCGCTAACAAGGGTGGCGAAGGACATCGCGCAAGCGACGGGTCGCATCGTGAAAACCGTTCGGGCGGATCTCGGCGAAAGAGACGACCTGTTGAAGGTCGAGGGAATCCTTCGCAGCGACTCGTCGATCACGATGCTGGTTAACAATGCCGGCGTCGGAGCGGTCGAGCCTCTTTTGATGTCCGACGTCGAGGCGATGGAGCGAATGATCAAGTTGAACGTCACGGCCCTGACCCGTCTCGTATATGCCGTCGCGCCCTCGTTCGTAGCACGCGAGCACGGCACGATCGTCAACATGGCGTCGGCACTGGGCATCGCGCCCGAGATCCTGAACGGCGTCTACGGCGCTACAAAGGCGTTCGTCATCGCCTTGACGTTCTCTCTACAGAAAGAGCTGGCAGAAAAGAACATTCGCATCCAAGCCGTGCTTCCAGGGGCCGTTGAGACCCCGTTCTGGGAAGCGTCCGGCGGGTCTCTCGCTCGCTTGCCGGATCAGATCGTCATGAAGGCGGAGGATGCGGTCGAGGCGGCGCTCGCCGGTCTCGACATGGGCGAGCTAATTACACTTCCTTCCGTACCCGACATTGATGACTGGAACGCTTACGAAGCGGCACGGCAGAAGCTGATGCCGAATCTATCACGCAATGCCCCAGCGCCTAGGTATCGAACCGCGGCGCTGGCATCTTGATGGTCGTCATGGCCAGATTTTCGAAAGAGAGGTCAAGGGTGCTCGACAGTGATCTACTGACCCGGTTTCCGCGCGTCCGCCTGATGAATGGGCCGACACCGATCCAGCGGTTGAGCCGCCTGGAGGAAGTGTTCGGGCCTAGACTAAAGAGCGTCTCGATCTGGGCGAAACGAGACGATCTCATGGAACTAGGCGGCGGCGGCAATAAGCTCCGCAAGCTCGAGTTCCTGATCGGGTATGCCAAATCCGAAGGGTGCGATACTGTCATAGCGATAGGCGGAGTTCAGTCCAACTTCGCTCGCCTCGCAGCCGCTGCCTGCGCCAGGACCGGGCTTGCCTGCGAACTGGTTCTTGCGCAAATGGTCCCGCGGGAAAGCGAGATCTACCAGGGAAACGGCAACGTTCTCCTTGATCAGTTGTTCGGCGCACATCTCCACGTGCTCTCGAAGGGTGACGATGCGGCCGGGTTCGCGGCCCGCCGGGCGTCCGAGATCGCGATGTCCGGGGGAAAGGCGTTCGTCGCGGTTCTCGGCGGGTCGACCCCTGTCGGATGTTTAGGCTACGTCGACTGCGCCTTCGAGATCTCGGCGCAGTCGACCGAAATGGGTTTGGAGTTCGACCACCTGGTCCTTCCCAACGGAAGCGGCGGAATGCACGCCGGTCTCGTGGCTGGCATGGTTGTCGGCGGTAGGGACCTGTCCGGGATTAGAGCGCACACCGTTCTGTCGCCGGCTGACGCATGCGTCGTCGCCACTGTCGACAAGGTCAACTCCGTGCTCCATCTCCTGTCGAGCGGCGAACGGGTCGAGCCGAAGGACTTAACGATCAGCGGTGGCCAGCTCGGTGGCGGTTACGGAATCCCGACTCCGGAGATGGTCGAGGCGGTCAAGATCGTCGGCCGATCGGAGGGCCTTCTTCTCGATCCGGTCTACGGAGGAAAGGCATTCGCCGGTCTGCTTTCCGACATCGAAAGCGAAGTCATCACGCCAGGATCAAATGTCCTGTTTCTGATGACCGGAGGTTCACCTGGGCTCTATGCGTACGCGGACGCCCTGAACAGTAACTGACCCCCGGCAAGGGGGCCGCCAACAGTCACCAACCCAATGAGGACAATCATGGCTTCGAAACCGAAAATCGCTATTATCATAGGCTCGACCCGACCCACTCGCTTTGCCGACAAGCCAGCACAGTGGATACTTAAGCAGGCACAGGCGCGCACCGACATCGAGGTCGAGGTGGTAGATCTTCGTGACCATCCCCTGCCGTTCTTCGACGAAGTGGCCTCCAATGCGTACGCACCCAGCCAGAGCGCCGAAGCCGTGCGGTGGCAGACGACCGTTGGCAAGTATGACGGCTACATTTTCGTCGTCGCGGAATACAATCGCTCGATCACGGGCGTCCTGAAGAACGCGCTCGACCAAGCCTACACCGAATGGGGCCGCAAGCCATTCACGGCGATCGCCTACGGAAGCGCCGGAGGATCGCGCGCACTGGAACACCTCCGCGGAATCGGCGTCGAACTACAGATGGTTTCGACGCACGCGGCCGTCCATATCGGCGGCAGCGATTTCTTCACTGTGTTTTCGATGGGCGGCAACAAGCCGATCGAGGACATCGAAGCGGGATTGCTCCCGTCGGCAAAGACCGCGCTCGACGAACTCGTCTGGTGGGCGAAGGCGACGATGGCCGCCAAGGCCGCCGAAGTGTGAGCCGACAATAAGACGGCGTCGTGGCGGCTTTCGCCGCCACGATGCCTCAACGTTATGACCTTCTAAGCGCCTCCGGCAGTAGATCTGCCGGGAAGTCCTGGTAAGATACGGGACGGAGGAAGCGATAGATCGCCAATGTGCCGACAGACGTCGACCTTCCGTCCGATGTGGCCGGATAGGGGCCGCCATGGACCATCGCCGGGGAGACCTCCACGCCCGTTCCGAAACCGTTGACTAGAAGCCGGCCGGCGAGAAGCTCCAACTGCGGGATCATCTGCGAGGCGGCAACGAAGTCCTTGGCGTCCGCGTGCAGCCCGATAGTCAACTGACCTTCCAAGGATTCGACGACCCTGCGCAACTCCTCGCTGTTTTCGCAGCGAACGATCAGCCCAGCCGCGCCGAAGACCTCTTCCTGAAGCTCGGGGTTCGCAAGGAATGCAGCCGCCGTTGTTTCGAAAAGCGCTGCCGCGGCCTGATGGGGCGTTCCTCCCTTGCCCGCAGAGACCTGCGAGACCGCCGATGCCGCCGACAACCTTGCCACGCCCTTGCGATAGGCCTCGCAGATGCCGCCAGTCAGCATGGTCTGGGCGGGCGCTTCCGCTAACGCTGTTGCCGCGCCCTCGATGAAGGCGTCGAGGCCCGCATCGTCGATAGCGATGATCAGACCCGGATTGGTGCAGAACTGGCCAGCCCCGAGGGTCAGCGAAGCCGCGAAAGATTTCCCGATCTCCGCTCCCCGGTCCAGCAGTGCATTTGGGTAGAGGATGACGGGGTTGATGCTGCTCATTTCGGCATAGACGGGTATCGGCTGCTTCCGCTCGGATGCGATCTTCATCAACGCCGTGCCGCCACGGCGCGAGCCGGTGAAGCCGACCGCGCGTACCCGGTGGTCGGCCACCAGAGTCTGGCCGACCTCGAACCCTGCGTCGAACAAAAGCGCAAAAATCCCTGGCGGGAGCCCGCATGCGGCGACCGCGTCGACGACGGCCCTGCCAACCAGTGCAGAGGTTCCGGGATGGGCCGAGTGCGCCTTGACGATGACCGGGCAGCCGGCGGCAAGGGCGGAGGCAGTGTCGCCGCCAGCGACGGAGAAGGCCAATGGAAAGTTTGACGCTCCGAATACCGCAACAGGGCCGAGAGCTACGTTTCGGAGCCGAAGGTCAGGCTTCGCGGCGGGCTTGCGGTCTGGGTCGGCCGGGTCGAAACGAAGTTCCCGGAAATTCCCGTCGCGGACTTCCTTCGCGAAGAGTCTAAGCTGCCCGACGGTTCTGGCACGCTCTCCTTCGATGCGACCGCGGGGTAACCCCGTCTCGTCGATCGCTCGCAGGACGAGTTCGTCGCCAAGAGCCAGTATTCCTTCCGCGATAGCTTCTAGGAACTGGGCTCTATCCTCGAGCGAGGTTTCCTTGAAGACCAGGAAGGCGTGCCAAGCCAATATCGTGGCTTTTTCAACCTGCTCCCTGGTGGCGCCCGCGAAGCTCGGTTTCATGGGACTGCCGTTGGCGGGATTGATCGCAGAAAATGTTGCGGCCGCGCCGCGCACGTTCGAGCCGCCGATAAGGAGGTCGCCGGAGAGTGTCATCATGAATCCTTTCGAAACGAAGAGCCGATACCGTCCTTCAGTCGTGGGGGAGGCGCGAGGCGAACCGTCGGCGTTGGCTGTTGAACTCAAATAGGTGCGGGCGAGGCGCATGCCAACCCTCGGCATGCAAATAGTATTACTTTTGAAATGGGGTACATCCGGCGAGCTTAATGCCCGCCGGATGTACGTGGCCCGCAAGATGGAAGCTTACGCCGCCTGAGTGAGGGCGATCGCCTCCACGGTTTCCCTGGTATCTACGATAGCGCTGGCATAGCTTGGCAGATTGACCTCCAGCGCCGCATGCATCATTTCCGGGGAGTAGTCGGCGACCGCATCCTTCACGACTGTGACATCGTAACCGAGTTCGGCGGCGTACCGGACGGTGGCTTCTATGCAGGTGTGGGCCACTAGCCCGATCACGATCACACGCTGGATGCCGTGCCGCTTGAGCTCGAGATCGAGATCGGTGTTGGCGAAGCCGCTCGAGCACCAGTGCTCCGATGCGACAACCTCGCCAGCCACGGGCACGAATTCGGCGCGGAACTCGCCGCCCCATGTCCCGAATTCGAAGCTCTTGCGGTGCCAGGCCGCGCGCTGGATCGGCGCCACGAACTTCCAGTTTTCGTAGTCGCCCGCACGATAGCGGTGGTGCATCGCAAAGAAGACCCGGAGCTTGGCTTTGCGTGCGGCGGTCAGCACTTCGAGCATGTGAGGAACGCAGTTGTTGGCCTCGGCAACCTCCTTGATCCGGGGCCAGATCTTGCCGCCCTCTGAGATGAAGTCGTTGTAGGGGTCGACTACCAGCAGGCCGGTGTTGCTCCGATCGAAGGATAGTTCTGTCATGATGCTCTCCTTCGACGGTTCAGGCCGCCTTCGTGGCGGAGTTCCTGAGCGCTGCGCGCTCGATGCTCGCCGCGAACAGCGGCGTCTCGCCCTTGTTGTGGGCGATGGACATCGGCTGTCGCTGCGTGCGGAAGAGTTCAAACGGGATGCCCTGGCGATCGAGAAAGGCCATCATCTCGTCCGTCGCGTAGGATTGGACGCGGTTCGTGAATTCGCAGCGGTTCGTATCGAGCTTTTTCACGCTCAGTTCCCAAGTGACGTGGATAGTGATCCGGCCGTTCGGCGTGAAGACGTCGGAATCGGAGTCGAGGATGAGGTGATTCTTTTCGCCGAGGGTCTCGTGGTAATGCTGGACCATCAGGCTGCCGCCGATTGTCTCGACGTTGATCGACATCCGCGTGCCATCGGCCGCTGTAGTAAAGCCCGCGGCTATGTGGGCGGGCGAGCATCCCTGGTATTCCTTTTCGGAGAGAGTAAAGCACCATGTCGGAATATCGATCTTCTCGATCGGCGCGTTGATGATGGCCGAAAAGCTGGAATCGACGATTTGGTTTTCGAGAGTGTGCATGGAATTTCTCCATCGTGGGTTGGGTGCGTGGAAGAATGTTTGATGCCTGCCCGATCTACCGTGTCATTGGGCGGGCACCATCTCGGCCTAGTCCTCGGCCAGAGTCTCCGTGTAGTGTCCGAGCCTGGCTTCGATGTCGGGATCCTTCTGCAGGCCCATCTCCATCAGGCGCCCGATGTTCTTCTGCGCGGCCGGACGTTGCACCGACGTGATGAAGGCATCCCAGCCAGCCGCGATCTCGGGATCGCTCGGAAGGCTCGCGAAGTCGACCAAGCGTTTCGTGTCAGCGATTGCCTGGCGGTCGAAGCCGGAGATCCGCGTCGCGAGAGCGTCTACGAACGGATCAAGCTTGTCGTCGTCGAAAGAGCGATTGACGTAACCGTACTCCTCCGCGAGATCGCCATTGATGTCGTCCGAGCCGAGAAGGACTTCGAGCGCGCGGCCGCGCCCCATGAGCCTCGGCAGACGCGCCATTGGTCCGCCGCCTGGGACAAGCGCGGCGCCTACTTCCCACTGGGACAGAATGGCATGCTGGCGACTTGCGAAGCGCATGTCGCTGGCGAGAGCGAGTTCGCTACCGACCCCTGTCGCCCGCCCGCGGATAAGCGCGATTGAGACCACGGGGGATTTGCTGATGCGAACCAGCATGTCGGGGAGTGGGTGAAGCCCGGTCGGACCCGAGGGAAGCCCGGTAGATTCGGCAAGTGGCGGCGTAAAGTTGTAGTGAGTGAGAAAGAAGCCCGGTACAGCGCTATCGAAGACGACAACTCTGAGATCGGGATCGGCTTCGATCGCTGCGACCACCTTTTCCATCTGGGGGATCGTTTCCGGTCCGAAAATGTTGAACGGCGGATTGTCGAAGGTGACACGCCAATAAGAAGGCGTCCGCTTCTCCACTTTGATCAGGGTCTGCTCGTGGCCAGGCTGGGCTTCTGCCGCCCGCGAGCCACCTACCTTTCCGGCAGCCTTTATTTCAGTGGAAACGGCGAGTGCCGGCACCAAGAGTAAAACCACAGCGGTGAGCAACTTTACAGACTTGCCGACGGTGTCGGCCAAATTCGGGAGTCTGAAGTTCATAACTGCCTCCATATTGAGTTCGCAATTGAAAGGATTCACTAGGGTTCGATCTCGAGGACGAGTTCGATTTCGACAGGCATTCCAAGCGGAATACTGGAAACGCCAAGAACGATTCGGGGGGCGAGACGGTCAGGGCCAAAAATCGACAGCAGCAATTCAGACGCACCATCTGCGACCTTGGGGTGCTCAAGGAAGTCAACTGGTGCGGCGATATAGACGCCGAGCTTTACGATCGTCCGAATGCTATTCAGCGAGCCCAAGTGTGAACGTGCTGCAGCCAAGCCGCTCAAGCATGCTGCACGGGCGGCGTCGTACCCTTCGGCCACGGAGAGGTCGCGACCAACCAGTCCAGTGCAAAGAGGTACATGGTCGACCACCGGTAACATGCCACTTAGGAATAGCAGCGTTCCGCTCTGCACGGCCTCGACGTACGCGCCGAATGGCGTCGGCGGCGACGGAAGGGTGATCGCCAGCTCCGCTAGGCGTGTCTCCGCGTTCAGGGCTACCATTTTCCCAGATGCGCCCCGTTGTCAACATGGAGCACCTCCCCAGTAATATTGGAGGACTCGGTCAGATACACGACGCCGTCCACAATCTCTTGCACGGCGGTGATCGTGCCCATCGGTGACAATGTCTTCAGAAAATCCTTCGGGTTCTTCGCATGGAGAGGAGTGTCGACGACGCCAGGCGAGACCGCGTTCACCCTGATGTTGTCCGCGGCGAACTCTAGCGCCAAGCTCTTTGTGATGGCGTTGAGGCCGCCCTTTGTGATCATTGGGACGGATGCAGTAACTTGCTTGATCGGGTGATCCGTCAGGGAGGATGTAATTGTCACTATACTGCCGCCGGACCTCTGTCGAAGCATTTGCTGGATGGCGTGCTTGGTAAAGTGGATGAATCCTTCCACGTTCGTTGCGGACAGCCGCCGGAAGTCGTCCACTGTGTACTCGAGGAAAGGCTTCGTGACGAAAATTCCGGCGTTGTTTACGAGCGCGTCGACCGATCCAAACTGTTCGAGGGCCCGCTGGGTGACACGTTCTGCCGTATCCGGATCTGCGACGTCTCCGTCGATCAACTCAATTCTACGCGCACGGTTGAACAGGCTGGTTTCAGTGATGCGTCTGGAAGTGCCTACTACGTTCCACCCTTTATCGAGAAAGGACTTCACGAGTCCGGCGCCAATACCCTGTGAAGCCCCAGTGATCACTACTGTCTTGTGCACGCTCATCCTAGAAACCTCCGTTGCAAAGCCGAGGCACGCCACCGAATCCTAGGCAGCGCCCTTATCGTTCGCGAACTCTTTGAAGCCGATCGTCGACCGGGGAGCGGTGGCCATGTTTTCCCGACCGCTCTGAGGGGAACTTGGCGCCAATTGGCAGGACCACGCTATTGTACGATGGTGTCCCCGATACTTTAGGCGCACTCCGGAAACGCTAGGACACCATGGTCCAATAGACCCCTCCGAGGGCCAGCGATAAGACGTTTGGACAAGCTTCAAGATATCAGGAGACGTCAATGACGCGTTGGACCGACCGCCGCATACTTGACCTTTTTGGCATCGAATTGCCGATTGTCCAGGCACCGATGGCAGGCGCGACAACAGTCGACATGGTTGTCGCAGCATCGAATGCCGGGGGTCTCGGATCTTTGCCCAGCGCCCAGCTAAGCGTCGAGCAGCTCCGAGATGCTTTGCATCTGATTAGGACCGCTACGTATAAACCGATAAACGTGAACTTCTTCTCGCACGTACCCCCCCACGATGACGCAGCCGTGCAGCTTCGCTGGCGGGCAATACTCGCCCCTTACTTCTTCGAAATGGGACTAGATCCTTCCACTCCGACGTCTGGAAGGGCGCGCGCGCCGTTCGACGAATTATTTTGCGAGGTTGTCGAGGAGTTCAAACCGAATGTGGTGAGCTTCCACTTCGGCCTCCCTGAGATTTCGCTCGTTAATCGAGTCAAGGCGACCGGCGCAAAGGTCATTTCGTCAGCAACCACTGTCGAGGAAGCGTTGTGGCTTGAGGTCAACGGCGTCGACGCAATTATCGCCATGGGATTTGAGGCCGGAGGTCACCGCGGCAATTTTCTGATGGATGACATGTCCACGCAGGTCGGCACAATGGCACTGGTTCCACAGATCGTCGATACAGTCAAAGTACCGGTCATAGCGGCAGGCGGGATTTCGGATGGGCGCGGTATGGCAGCGGCACTAATGCTGGGTGCGTCGGCCGTTCAGATCGGCACCGCTTATCTCTTTTGCCCCGAGGCTAAGATCCCCGCGGTGCATGCGGCGGCGCTCGACAGCGCGGGAGACGACAGCACAGCCATCACCAATGTGTTTACCGGGCGGCCCGCTCGCGGCGTCATAAACCGCATTATGCGTGAACTCGGCCCAATTTCCAAAAGCGTACCGCCTTTTCCCACAGCCGCGGCTGCACTCGGAGCTATCCGGGCGAAAGCTGAAGCAAGCGGTCGTGATGACTTCACCAACTTGTGGTCTGGGCAGGCGGCTCGACTGGCCGCGCGTCTACCGGCCGGAGAACTTACCAGGAGACTTCTCGACGAAGCGCTGGCGGTCTTGGACAACCGTACCGGCCGATCGTGAATACCTACATTTGGCGGCGCACAGTCGTCCTAAAAGTTGGCATACTGGATCGATCCCACGCTTTCCATATCAGTGGCAGGGACTTGGCGATGTTTGCCTGATTGAGGTTTCCGGCGTCACGGGCAGCCGCGCTGTTGTCCGAACTTGAGGTTCACGGATGTCCAACCATGCCAGGAAAGAAATTGTAGTTGTAGTTGCCGGATCGGCTTCCCTTGCCATCGCAATGGGCGTCGGAAGGTTCGCGTTCACACCGATCCTGCCTATGATGGTGCACGATGGCGTTCTCGACCTGGATGTCGCGGGCGACTTAGCGACGGCAAACTATCTCGGATACCTCCTAGGAGCCCTTGTCGCAATGTTGATACCGAAGAAGTGGGACCAAACTGCGGTGATTAAATTGGCTCTCATCCTAACGGTTGTTTTCACTGGACTAATGGCGTTGCCCATCCCGTCCACTTGGATCGCGCTAAGGTTTCTTGCCGGTGTCGCTTCGGCCGTGGGTTTCGTGTTTACGTCGGGTTGGGCGCTGGCAGAATTATCCGGGGCTGCCGGCTCTATGGCTAGTGCGATCTACACGGGACCTGGAGCGGGCATTGCGTTGTCGGGTATCGCTGCTACCATTTTGAGCGTCGCTGGGTTCACCGCACAGTGGAGTTGGGTGACGTTTGCAGTGATGTCCGCGGCGGTCAGCGCTCTTATTTGGAGAGTTTTCGCGACCAATGAGAAACCCGTTGACGCATACTACGTAGGAACCTCAAGAGTTTCGTCGGGAAGAGTTCCGCGAAGCGAAATGCCGTTGTTCGCTGTCGCATATGGGCTAGCAGGCTTCGGCTATATTGTCACCGCAACCTACTTACCCGTCATAGCTAAGAATGCACTACCGGCATCTCCGTTGCTTACCATTTTCTGGCCGTTGTTTGGGGCGGCTGGTGTGGCAGGGTCTCTTTTTGCTGCACGGCTCAAGAAGAACGCGGACGCACGGCTATACCTCGTCGCCTCTTACCTGGTGCAAGCCTTAGGGGTTACCATTTCAGTTCTGTGGCAAGACGTCGTTGGCCTTGCCCTGAGTAGTATCCTTGTGGGCGTGCCGTTCACCGCGATATCCTTTTTCGCCATGAATGAAGTTAGAAGGATTCGCACGAGCCATCACGCGCGCTATATGGGGTTGTTGACCGCAATGTTCGCTATTGGACAGATCATCGGGCCACCTGTGGTCACTATAATCCTGCGGCGTGAAGCGAGCATCGATGAAGGCTTTGCGTTCGCCCTTGGAATCGCCAGCATCGCTCTTGTCATCGGAGCAGCCATATTCGTCGCAATGATCGTATTGTTTCCCGCCGAGACGAAGCGCAGCAAGGTCTGATGCAGGTCTAAGCTTGACTTTGTACAAAATCCCTTTGGAGTTTCAGGTTTGCGGCGGCGGCGCTGATCTTCTGCGCACTGGTAGCGTTGCGCGCGCGGCAATCTCATTTTGAGGCATTTTGAGCGGGGTGAATCAATTCGCCGCAGTCTCCCCTGACTTGCCTGTTTCGCGTGACCGGATTCGAACCGGTGGTTAACCGATCATAATGAGAACTGCGTCGGGTCGGGTGATCCTGTTCAGCACATCCTTCGCCAGTGGCTGTCGTCGTTTCCCCTGGTTCACGGCACCCAGTTGGGAGCATCTGCTATCCTGGTGATGGGCGCGATCCTGTCTCCAGGCAAACGAACAGTGACGTCCTGTTTGCGGATCACCGGCCGCGCCGAGGCTGGCAATTTTTCCCTCTACCATCAACTCCTTAATCGCGCGCGTTGGAACCCACGCACGCTGGCTTCGCGGCTGCTATCGGTCGTTGTCGTCAGCCTCGTACTCGACAGGCCCACTGTGATCGGCATGGATGACACCATCGAACGCCGCTGGGGACCAAAGATTGCCGCCCGTGGCTTTTATCGAGATCCGGTGCGCTCCAGCACGGACACTTCGTCAAAGCTAGCGGTTTGCGCTAGTTGAGCTTCATGGTTCTTGCCCCGGTCCCATGGGCCAAACGCATCAATGCCGAACCGGTCTTGACGCTTTTAGTCCCCTCGGAGCGCTACAATAAAAAAAGGGACGAAGGCACAAACTGCTGACGGATTGGGCAAGACAGGGTGTGATGCAGCTTTGCCGCTGGCTGCCTGGACGCGATCTCATCTATGTTGGCGCCAGCAGTTTTGCTATCCACACATTGGCTGCAGCACTGCCCGACAGGGCTACCCTCATCACACGCCTGCGTCTGGACGCCAGTCTGTTAGCCCCGCCAGATCCGCGATATGAACACATGCTAAGGCGGCCCGCACAAAAAGGTATGCCCTTACCCAAGCTGAAGGCAGTACTCAACAATCCCAAGACCGTCTGGCAACGCGTCATCGCGTCAACCTGGTATGGCAGGCAAACCGATAAACACCTTGATATCACGACAGGCACTGGCTTGTGGTATCGGCGGGAACCCCGCCAAGGCCAAATCGCTGGGTCCTGGTTCGAGACCCGACTGGCCGCCGCAAACCGCAGGCGTTTATGAGCACCAATACCGAGCTTGAGCCGACCCAGATCATCGCCTACTTCGTGCGGCGCTGGTAGATCGAAGTGACGTTCGCCGAAACACCCGCCCATCTTGGTGTGGAGACCCAGCGCCAATGGAATGGCAACGCCATCATCCGCACGACACCTTCACTCTTGGCTATATACAGTCTCGTGACAGCCTGAGCCAAAGCACGCCCCCTCACGCGGCGGCATGGTATAAAAAACCGATCTGATATTCACCGATGCGATCGGTGCTGTGCGTCTCGTTTTGTGGAGGGACGATCTTTATCGACACTCACCGTCAAACCCAGAAATGCACAAAATACCTCCCGGACCTCTTATCCGAATGGTACAGTCCCTTTGCTTCGCCGCATAATGTATAAAGTCGAGCTAACAGACTGACTCGAAAAGAAATCAATAAACATAGTAACTTGCGAGCCTTCGACTGAGAATCCGGATGTGGGCGATAAGCATCCACGCCTCAGCGGAGGCAATCGGTTTCTCCCAGTCTTTGGCCAGTCGCCTGCATCGCGGGCCGTTGTACTGCGCGATCAGCCCGCAGACGGGAACGCGCGCGTAGAGATCCAACAACGGAAACACCGCGTCCCAGACATGTCCGCCGACATTCTCAAAATAGACGTCGATCCCCTTCGGACAGGCGGTTGCGAGTTCGGAATCAAAAGTCGGAGAGCGGTGGTCGACGACGGCGTCGTATCCCAGTTCGTCCCTGATGTAGTCGCATTTGTCCTTCCCTCCTGCGACACCCACGTCTCGAGCGTCAGCGATCCTGGCTAACTGGCGAACAAGCGATCCGACAGGTCCAGACGCGGCGGCAACGACAACCGTCTCTCCCGGTTTCGGCTGGCCGATGAACCTCATGCCACCATATGCCGTAAAACTTGGCATGCCGAGCACGCCAAGAGCCGTAGAGACGCGGGCTCGGTGCGTGTCCACATGCCGGATCTTGGGGGCGTCCATGACTGCGTAGGTGCACCAGCCCGTCATCGGTCGAACGATTTCTCCCGGCTGGAAGGATTGGCTGCGGGACTGCACGACCTCGCACACGGCCTCGCATTCCATGACACCTCCAACCGGAACGGGTTCGGCATACGACTTGGTAGCGCTCATCCGCCCCCGCATGTAGGGATCAAGCGACAGGAAAAGGACACGCAGCAACTCCTGTCCGTCCCGAAGCTCGGGGAGTTCGGACGTCACTGTCCTAATTCCGGTCTAGGCGCGGCTGTTGGTCGGCTCGCCAAAACTATCGAGGTTGCTTTCATGTTCGGATCCTTGCCTAGCGGGGCGGCGCTAGTTTCAGACAAGCGTAAATGTGACCCCAATGTTCCCGTGCGTCGCCTTCGAGTAAGGGCAGATCTGATGTGCCTCATCGACGAGCTGCTGCGCGGCTTCGCGATCGACGCCAGGGATACCAACTGCGAAGCGAGCTGTCAGCGAATAGCCGCTCGTCGGGGAGAGATTGAGGTCCACCTCCGCATCGATGGTCACTTCACCGGCGAGCTTGATGTGCTTCTGTTTGACAAGAATGCCAATGGCACTCTCGAAGCATGCCGACCATCCGGCGGCGAAGAGTTGCTCGGGGTTCGTGCCAGGTTTGGCGGTACCGGGAACGCCAAGCTTCAGGTCGAGCTGACCATCTGAACTGCGCGCGATGCCCTGCTCGCGACCGCCGCTGACGTGTGTCTTTGCCGTGTAGAGGACTTTCGACTGCTGATCCATTGTACGCTCCTTGGGTGCTGGATAGGGACAGGCGCCCGGCGCGCATCGCCGGGTCGGCTTGCTGATGGGAGGGGTCTATTCGGCGGCGAGGCGATCGCGACAACCGACGAGATCGCCTTCAGGATCTCGTCGGTTGTCACGATCGCGCTGGCATAGCTGGGGTGGGTTTACCTCCAGCGCCGCATCCATCATTTCCGGCGAGTAGTCGGCGACCGCGTCCTTAACGATCGTCACGTCGTAGCCAAGCTCAGCGGCGTAGCGGACCGTGGACCCTTGCGTGTTTGCCTTGCTTTACGAGAAGGAAGATCACATCAAACGAACCCAACAACTATTGCACCAAGGTATGGTCGATACTTTGGTATCGGACCATTGCCAAGGCTTCATTGCGAGGCACACCGTAGCAGTTCAACGATGGCTCGGAGGGTGCGATGTCGGTCGTGATGTTCGTCTTAAAGCTTTCGGTGTCGCCTTCGCTACGAAGTTTCGCTGCCATATTACCCAGTTCAGGGAGGGACTGGGGATTCATCATCCGTATTACATGACCCGCTGGGCGAGACACCACATTTCAATGCCTTGACGGTCATTGGAACGTCTCCAAAGCCGGAGACGAATATGATCGGCATCGGTGTGAGAGCTAACGACATTGCCCGCCGGCCATGGGCGAAATTCGCATACCTATGTCCGCGCTATTTGAAGACGCGGTCGAGGGCGGCCTTAAGTGAGGAATCGCTGAATGGCTTATACAAACAGTCGATTGCGCCTCGCCTGATGAGGGGTAATCGCTCTTCTTCGTCCTTGTGGGCAGTGATGAAGATGATAGGAATTTTCTGGTCACGGCGGTCAAGTTCATCCTGCAGTTCTGGCCCGGACATGCCCGGCATTGCGACGTCTAGCACCAGACATTCGGTTTTGGCGGCCCACGCCGATTGCAGGAACTCGGCCGCGGACGAGAAAGCCTGTACTTCATATCCAAACACGCGAAGCAGATCCGGCAAGGACTCCCTCACGGACTCATCGTCATCGATCACCGCCACAAGCGGGCGCGATAAGGTCATGATCGGCCTGCCCGGAACACGTCGGCGCCTTCTTCGAGACAGTGTTCCGGTTTTCCTGGAATCGAGAAACCGAATTTCGCTCCGATCGCGGAGTTACCCCTTCCCCAGATTTTCCCACCATGCGCTTCCACGATAGAGCGACTAATGGACAGACCGATCCCCATGCCGTCCGCTTTTGTGGTGTGGAACGCGTCGAACAGTCTGTCTGGGTCGGTCCCTGCTATTCCGCAGCCGGTGTCCTCGACTGAAAATCGGAGCGCCCTGTCCGCACCGAGCTCGGTGCGCACGACAATGTCGCGAGGGTGTTGCGACCGGTCGCCGATTGCGTCGATCGAATTTCGAAGAAAGTTCATTATCACCTGCTGTAGCTGTACGCGGTCGCCAGCGACGCGGGGTAGAGCCTCAAAAAGTTCTGTCCGCAGAGATATCCGGTGTCGTTGCAAGTCGGGCGAAAGAAGAGAGACGACCTCAAGAGCTGCTTCGTTGAGGTCGACCGGTTCCACAGCCGATGTTCCCCGTTTGAAGAGCACCCGCAGCCGGGTGATCACGTCGGCAGCCCTGTTCCCATCGCGTATTGTCCGCCGGGCGGTCTCGATGGCGCCGTCGATGTTCGGCGGATCCGCAGATAGCATGTGCAGCGAAGTGCTTGCGTTCGTCACTATTCCCGTCAAGGGCTGGTTGACCTCGTGGGCAATTGCCGCGGCCATCGTACTAAGGCTCATGACGCGGGCGATCTGGGCCAGCTCCGAGCGCAGCTTGTCACGGGCTTCTTCGGCCAATCGTTGTGCCGTGACATCCTGTACGGCCCCGAGGCATTCCGTCGTGCCGTTCAAATGCTTTATGATACGTCCGACGACTCTCACATGCTTAACTTGGTCCGAGACTCTCAATCTGATTTCGTAATCCGGATTGTCGCTCCCCGATCGAACATTGCTCATTTTCTCAGCAAGCAGTGGCAGATCCTCGGGGTACACTCTCTCCGTGATACGATCAAAATCAACGATCGTGTCCTTTGGAAATCCGAAGATGCGGTGAAGCTCGTTAGAAAAAGTGATCTCGTCGGTGTCCACTTGCCATGAGAATGTCCCGGTCAGGCTGATCCTCTGCCCTTCAGCCAAAAGCATCTCGCTTCGACGAAGCAGTTCTTCGGCCGTCTTCCGTTGGGTTATGTCAGTAACCGCTCCGATAAACTCCGGCGCGGAACGGTCCAGTCCAATGTTTTGAAGGACGAGGCGCACGTATTTTACTTCGCCATCCGGCATCAACAGACGGTGCTCAAGTTCGAGGTTCGCCCCATTTTCTACAGCTCGCGCCACCATCTCTTGAACGTGAGCCAAGTCATCAGGGTGGCATCTGCCCAGCATGAGCTCGACACTTGGCTGCTGTGTCTTTGGATACCCGGCAACGCGGTAGGCTTCGTCCGACCAGAATATTTCCTGGGTCAACGGCTTCCACCAAACGCTACCCGTCTCGGTAAGCGTCTGCCCCTGCGCCAGGAACGCGGCGCTCCTTCGCAGAGCCTCTTCCGCCCGCTTGCGGTCGTCAATGTCGGTGTTGGTGCCATACCACCGAGTGACGGAACCATCCTCAGCATAGACCGGATTTGCGCGGAACAGGAACCATCTGTACTGCCCGTCGGACCTTCTAAACCGCGCTTCAGTTTCTCCCGGACGTTTGGAAGCGATGAGCGCCGACCAGACGCTGGCGAGGGTTTCAAGTTCGTCAGGATGCAGCGAAGTCATCCAACCCCATCCGTGGGCTACCTCGGATGTGATACCCAGAAAGGAGAGAAAGTGCTCGTTGAAGAAATCCGCTGTTCCGTCCGGCAGAGTAGACCAGGCCATTACCGGGATCGCATTGATGATCTTATTCTGCTCCACAGAGTTTGCGGAGCTATCTTGGGTAAATTCTGCCGTGCTCACAACCGGGTCCTTCTTCCACAACACTTTAAAGTTGGACCGAACGTTCCTATCAATCTAACCGCCCCAGACTTAATTCGCCTCATTCGCGCGCAACCATACCTCAATGCCCGAGCCAGTCTATAGTTCAAAGGTGTTGACCCGCGTGTGGACGAATGCTGCTCCTGCACGGACAGCCTGAAGGGCGAACCCAAGGCCCCGAGGGGCCTCGGCTCTGTCGTGTTGGTTAGCAAAGTCACCGACACTTTAGTATTATTGACTGGACAGCATTCGGCCGTCCAACTTGGCGGAGCTTGACGGCGGGAACGTGAGGTATGGACCTGCGCAGACTTTTCGACAGCCTGCCTGGATTAGTCTGGACGTGCGGACCAGACGGCGTGACCGATTTCGTGAATCGGCGTTGGCAAGACTACGCGGGAATGACAGTCGACGAATTGCGGGAGCGCGGTTGGACTTCCACCATCCATCCTGACGACATCCCCACTGTCCGTTCGGCATGGCGGCACGCCGTAGGTACCGGAAGCTCCGCCGACTTGGAAATGCGTCTTCGCCGTTTCGACGGAAGTTACAGATGGTTCAGCGTCAAGGCGGAGCCGTTCCATGACGAGGAAGGTCGCGTTTGTGGCTGGTATGGGCTTAACTCAGACATCGAAAGTCAGAGGCGTGCGGAAGCAGAACTCGAAGCCGAGAGGAACCTGCTTGAGCTTGTCGCCCAGGGTATCGCTCTACCAACGATTCTTAATCAGCTTTGCCTTCATGTCGAGAAGCTTGCACCAGGCTCTCTTTGCAGCATTCTGTTTTCGGATCCCGATGAACTTCGTTTTCGGCTTGGCGCTGGGCCTAATCTTCCCGCACCGTACAACGCGGTCCTCGACGGATTGAAGATTGATCCCTTCTTCGGCCCGTGCTCCCTCGCCATACGGACCAAGACCACGATAATCGTCACCGATCCCCCCAACGACCCCCGTTGGACTGCGTCGGCTTGGCCGGATATGATGGTAAAATACGGTCTAGGCTCCTGCTGGTCGGCGCCGATCGTCGGAACCCGCGGTCAAGTTCTTGGCATATTCGCGATCTACAGACACGAGCGCGTTGGCCCGACCGACGAGGAGCAGGAACTGATCGACCGATTTGCCAAGCTCTCCGGCATCGCAATGGAACGTGCGGAATCCGACGCGCTACTGGCCGCCAGCGGCTCTGAGCTGCGTCGTGCGAACGATTTCCTTGCTGGGGCCCAGAGATTAAGTAAGACTGGAAGTTTTTCGCTCGACCCGTTGCTCGATGAGCAGGTCTGGTCCGATGAGAACTATCGGATGTGGGAGTTCGATCCGTCTGTGCCGCCGACAATGCAGATGGTTGTTGCCGCGATCCATCCGGACGACCGTGAACGAGCCTACAGGGCGTTCCAAGAAGCTGTCCAATTTCG
>NZ_JAUSVF010000007.1 GCF_030814475.1 Pararhizobium capsulatum DSM 1112
AAACGTCCAGGGAACAAACAGTGCATCGGTTGATTAATCGGAATATCATCCCCCGATGATATAGCTCATGCTTAAGAGGCGCCTTCTCCCCCGAAGCGCCTCTTTTTTTTTGCGTCAAGAAAAGGCCCTCACAAAGGGCGCCAGTTGCGCTAGATCTCAAGCAGAACGATCAACCCCGGTCCGTTTCAATGGCCGCCCTCATTTCCAGCCGGAGCTGGCAACTGCTCCGGAACCAACTGAAGGCGAGGAAGTTTTGGTGGCAAGGAGAGATCTTCATGGCGCGATACTACTTTCACCTCCGTACCGACTCTGGCCGTGAGGACGATACTGAGGGAGCGGAATTCCCATCGGTTGACGCCGCGAAAGCCGAAGCCTCAAGAGCTGCCCGGGAAATGCTCTCTGACCGCGTGTGGAGCGGACAAGCTCTATTCGCCGACGCATTCGAGATTGCGACAGAGGAAGGGATCGTGGTTGCCACGGTGCCTTTTAAATCCGTTGCTCGCTTAAACTGATCCGACGAATTTTAGGTCTCGGTCCATTAACGCTGGGATCCCTTAGCGGTTAGCGGGATTGAGCCATTGAAAATCGAATAAGCAGGCTCTTGGAGTAGCAAGCTCGGCGCGTTTTTGGCAGCGTGAGCACGGGAATTAGTTGCCTTGATCTCCCGTCCCACCTTGACGCCTCGCCCTTACATCTTCTTCCCCCGACGGTTCTCATCCTCCAGAGCCTTCATCTGGCTGATCATCGACGCGTCCATGCCGCCGTATCTAGAGCGCCATTTGTAAAAGGACGCCGTGCTCATTCCATGTTCCCGACAAAGCTCGGGTACAGGAACACCTCCCTCAGCCTGGCGAAGGATTGCAAGGATTTGTGGTTCGCTAAATCTGCCCATCTTCATCGAATTCTCCTCGATCATAAAGCCCGAGAAAATTCTACTTTTGAAGCCCGTTAATTGCCGGGGGGATTATCGTCGGGCCGACACTGACGGGGTCGCGGTACGCTAAGAATATGAAACTGCATTGCGGATTTCAGCTCAAACTCATCCTCGTGGAACGAATCCGCGGCTCATCAATTTCTCAGTCGGCATTCAGCCCGTTGAGGAGAAAACACCATGAAAACCCTGTCCGATATTTTTGAGCACACATTGCAGGATGTTTATTACGCCGAGAACGCGATCACCAAAGCGCTGCCCAAGGTAGCCAAGGCTGCCAAGAGTGCGGAGCTGAAAAAGGCTGCCGAGGATCATCTGGCGGAAACAAAGGACCAGATCAAGAAGCTTGAGCTCGTCTTTAAGTCGATCGGCAAAAAGGCGTCGGGCGAAAAGTGCGATGCGATTGAAGGGCTGATCAAAGAGGCCGATGGTCTCATGGAAGAAGCCGAAGGCACTGCCCTTGATGCCGGCCTGCTTGCAGCGTGTCAGGCTGTTGAGCATTACGAGATCGCGCGCTACGGCTCGCTTCGTGAATGGGCCAAAGATCTTGGACATGACGAGGCTCATAAGATCCTGAGCGAAATTCTGGACCAGGAAAAGGCCACGAACAACAAGTTGACCAATTTGGCCGTGACCTCGATTAACAAAACAACTGCCCAGGCAAAGGCGGCTTAACACTCCCGCAGTCCGAAAATGGGGAGCCGGGCCAAGTCCGGCTCCCCATCGAGGATCGGCATCAATCCCCTCGAAGGAACGGCTTGCCTTGGCCGTAAAGTGGCTTAATCCTGTCAAGAATTCGCGCGTCCAGTTGAGCAATGATCGATTGGCCGTCCGTTCTGCGGCCCGCATTCTTGGAGATTTCATGAGCGATCCAGCGGTGGCGATTGCACAGGCGGCAGGCGGCGTTATAACGCCTTAAACGCCCGAGTGTGATTGGCCGGATGAAGCTGTCTCAAAAAGCTGAAGTCGGAGCCGCCGGTCACCCGCCCCTGCCCTGCCCTCGCAACCCCGGCCTATCGGTCAGGTCGAGGGCTGATCAACATGCCAGGCGAGCCTCCTAAAGGGACATTTCAACTTTGCGACACTGGCGACCCTTCGGCTTTGCCGCCATCTTTTTTGGTGGATATGAATAAGCAACAATATACAACTAAGCACGGTCGGTGGCCGACGAGACCATTTAAGTCAAATAGAGCCAAGAGTAACCTGGTACTAGATCATCCAAAGACGACAACCGTCCAATTGGAGCGTGAAAAAACCCGTTTTCATCTCAAAATAACAAGCTGGGGACCCTGCGAATCCTTGCAGATTTTTCGAATCTTATGATTCCGAACCAATTGTGATGCCTTGAAGCGAGCCGCCTGCTATGCGCCATGCTCCTGGCGACGCTTCGACGGCGCCCGCGTGGCTGCATGCAGCTCTCATCGTCGATTCAAATTGAGTGCCGGGGACCCTCGGAATCCTTCCGGATTTTTTGAGATTATGACTTTCAAAGCCGGCCATCCTTAACAAAACGCGAGGTTTCCCAAAGCAGGCACGATCGGGTAGCCGGAAACGACGAGACCCCGCATTTTGCGAGCTTAACAATCTTTTTTTATGGTTAATGGCCCCGACGTCTCTATCCGACTTCGGGCACCTCGGCGGGCCGACTCCCAGCGAGAAAATTCGAACAAACGGCGCTTGTATAACATCAAGTCGCTAAACCATTGAAGTATAATTTCTTTTCAAGGCTGTTTGGGGCGGAACTCTCGCCGATCTCGCAAATTTCGAGTGGTCTAACATTGGAGATTAAGATTAGAAACCAAATATATATCGCAAAATGCGTGGTATAAATGTTGATTGTTCAAATCTAGACGTTTAGAGAGTCGTTCTTGTACCGCTTATATCGATTTTATGCTTTATGAAAATGAGCAACCAAAGTACATGGGAGCAAGCTGCAATTTCGAGCAGCTTTTGATCATGCCATGCCCCCCGCATATTTGGCGTTCGGACATGGGCTCATCGTCAACGAGTATGGAGTACGACACATGGCGACTAAGTTTCCCCCGCGGTCTGAATGGGCCAAGTACAACAAGAAGACGCCAAAACGCCGCGCCACACACCGCGGCCCACTTGGGAAGGCAAAGGTCCTGACCCCCGAACAGTTCGATATGGCGGCGGAAAGAGCCCCCATCGACAACGTATTTGGCACCCGTGATCGGCTGTTTGTATTGCTGTCTCGCTTTTGCGGACTTCGCGCGCGAGAAATCGCGACGCTGCATGTCCATGACGTCACAGATGCAACTGGAGAGCTGTTGGACCACATTTCTGTCTCCAAGCGCGGTGCAAAATACGGGAAGGAGCGGACGGTGCGGATGCGTCCGGAACTGATCGAAGCTCTTCGCGACTATCTTGAACAAACGGCGATCACAGATGGTCCAATCTTCTGGTCCCAGCGCGGCATCCCAGCCAGCTCAAATTTGGTCCAAAAGCAGCTTAAGCGGCTCTACACCATTTGTGGCTTTAAAGGGGCTCGCTCGCACTCCGGCCGCCGCTACGCCATCACCACGATGGCACAGCACGCCAACACAGTCGGCGCTTCGCTCGAAGACGTGCGCATCTTTGCTGGCCACTCACGTATTACCACGACCGGATCCTACATCGAGGAGTCGCCGTTTGCGGCGAAGATGATAAATTTCCTCTGATCGGCAATCCAGGTTGCGCGAATTTTGCCAGCCAGGATCTTTCGGACGATCACGCCCTGTCGAGCAATTCCAAAGGGGCGGCGAATTCTATCGGCCGAGTTTGAGGTCAAGCCGACCTCCTCTGCATTGTTGATATCACCAGAAGCCCGCATCCGCGAATGGATGCGGGTTTTTCTTTGCGTCCAGGGAGCAGCATCCGCCAAATTGCCGCCAAGCGGATGCAGCTAAATGCGGTTTCCAGCACCCTGATCAAAGCCCTGCAAAGCCGCGTGTGCACCCCACATGCGGCTTTCACTTTTTGATGTCAAAACCAGTATGCCGAAACCACCACCCGTTAACCGAACCTGTTAAGGTTAAGAAAAACTAGACATGCGCCTATCGGAAAAATGCTGCGACCGGCATCCAAACCCTTGATTTCAAACGTTAACCAAATCCAGCATGATCCGGGCAGACATGCAGGTTTTGCGACGAGGCTCGATACACCTCGCATTACCACCGCATGCATCGAACGTCCGGGCCGTCTGGTTACCTGAGCAGCGGGATGTGTCGGGGGAGCTGACGGATCCTTGGTCGACATCGAGTGGACGAAACGGGCGCTGGAATAAGAGGCAAGCATATTCCGAATGTAAGCTCGACGTGGCAACTCTCGTTGCCGCAGTCGCACGGCATTGAGCAAAGCTGAGTTCATTTCAGTGCGACGGGCGCCGCGAGAGCCTGCGGGAACATGTCTTCCCCGTAATGGTGCAGTCGGGTGTGATGCCGCCTGCACAGCCAGCGGACGACGAGAGGCTTGTCGTAGTGATCGTGATGCGCATCAACCGCTTCGATACCGCAGACCTCACAGGCCTGCTTCTCCAACGTCCCAGCGTTCAGCGCTTTTTGAACCGCCAAATGAGCGCCGTATTTTATCGGGTTTGCTCGGCGCCAGTCCGCCTGCCGCGTCTCGCTTTCGATCATGATGTTGCCCAGTCACACTTCGAATATCAAAATGGTTCGACCTAATTGCGGGCGAAACATAGCACGCCGTCCACAACTTCAAAACGGTCGCATAGCGCGGCCTTGGTATGCGCTTCTCAAGCGTAGCGATGATGGGACCGATAGTCTATCCGATCGAATTCAACGCCAAGACGATTGGTCTCTGGGAAGCCTTCCGTCCGGATCATGGACATCGACACGGTCGCCATCGTGGAGATTGTTGGTGAAGACGACGAGGTTCGTCCCTCCCGCATGCCGCAGTGATGGAAAGAGAATACCCTTGTAGCCAGCTGTGATGGCCAGATCCGAAAGCGACCAGGATGCCGGCGTTTTGCGATCGATCCTGGCAATCTTGCGCCAGGCGCAATCCCATTCCGCCCATCTCTGATCCCATATCAGCGGATCAAACCCTTCCGATAAGTCTACGACTGGATCCAACGCGACCGTATATGCTGCCAGTGTTGCCGGCGGCGTGATGGATGCGCCCTGGCGATATTCCTCGAGCGCGGTCTGGGCAGCCCTCGAGAGATACAAAGCTTCCATCCCGGGTCGGTTGAAACGGCCACCGTCGGTCGCAGCCCCTGCCCCACTGGTTGGCAAATGGGCCCATTTAGGCGTGAGAAAGCGGTGAAAAATCTCATCCGCCGGGCCTAGACGTGTAAGCCTCACCCGCGCGCGCCGTTACCAAGGTCTCGGATAAAAGCCAGAACGGCCTCGACATGCCCTTCGGCGACAAGTTCGGCAGCCGTCTTGTGCTCGTAGTCGCTGATCGGCTCGTTTCGATACCAGTAGATCGCTTTATCGAGAGTTCCAGTTAGTTCGGCAGCCGCGGAAATGACCTTGATCATTTCCCGCATGCGACCTTGGAGCCGCTCAGAGGACGGATTGCGCAATGTGTTGCGATGAACGCCCGTTAGCTGTGCAAGTCCGGTCACTGGCACGCCAAGCGCCTTCGACAACCGATTGGGAGAAATATACGGTGTCCGTGGCTCCTGCAGGCTATCAACAAAGCCGGAGACCACGTTTGTATGTGCCATCATAGCCTGGACCAAAGTTATCACTCCGCAAAACAATAAGCACAATATATGCACATTTTTGCGCACATCAACACCCTATGCAAACTGTCGTGGATTGCTAAATCGCCTGAAGTCGCCGATCTCCGATACCAAGGTCACCGCCGAGATCTGTGCGACGCCGCGCAGAGCCTGGATTGCTTCGACGACAGGATTGAGCGACCAGTTCGGCAGGAGGTCGACCATCTGGCGGGTTAGCCTGTCGCGCCGTTCCTCTATTTGTTCGATCGAGTGAATGTATTCCTCCATGGCGATCTGCTGCGCCCGGTGATCGAAACGCAGCGTCGCCAGCCAGTTTCTGTGCGCCTTGCTCCAATGGGAACGACCTTCGAATGCCCGACCGTGCCGAAGCAGGAATGACAAGAGATGCTGGTGTGCACGGCGCAAATCCGAGACCGTCGCATGGAAAGATGGCGCGATAGTCTGGAAATTTGGTACCCCGCCAGGATTTGAACCCGCGACCACCTGATAGCAATTCAGGTGGTCAACCAACAAGCGGGAGAAAAGGCCGCGCATTGTTCCCCTCGGTCATACAAACGAATGGGGCAGTGCGAATTCATGCGAGGAAATCCTGTCGCGGTGATATTAATCACTCTCCGGCAGGCAATGTTGCCAAGGCCGGCCATCCTTGAACTGGATTCACCCTTGAATATTCCCATCTGGACGAAACCTGCACTGAACGGTGCGGTTGTCGGTGAGCTTGCAATGGCAGTGGTCGGTTTTACATGGGGCGGCTGGGTAACTGGCGGCACCTCCCGCAAGAACTCCGCAACCGAGACATCCACCGGTGTCGCGATGGCCTTGACGCCCTACTGCATCGAGAAATCCAAGGCCGATCCGCTGGCAGCCGCGGTGTTAACCGAATTCAAGGCAGCCGGCAGCTACGCCCGAAGCGGTATCGTTGAAAAGGCCGGCTGGGCTACTCCTCTCGGGGCCGACAAACCAAATGGTGAGTTGGCAAAATCGTGCCAATTGGAAATCAGCAAAACACTTTGACGTGGTCGAGGGGAATACCGTCTCGTGACCATCTCGACTGCTGTCCAGTATGTCGTGCCGACGATCGGTGTTTTCAGAGGCGGGGCCTGCAGCTGGTCGCCGTTCTTGTTGGTTTCCCACGTATGGAAGCCATAGCTCGCAGATGCCTACAATCCGCGCACCGCTCTTACACGCCATATCAAAGGATGACCAATGTCAAAATCCATCGATGAACGTCTCAACAAGCTTCTTGCTTTGGGAGGCCGTATTGAAGGGGAGGCAAAACGCAAGCAGCATGAGGCTGACCTCGTCAAATCCAGAAAGGCGGAACGGAAGCAGTGGGTGGAGACGAGCTGGGTTCAGACGTTCCGGCCGAAGATTGAAAGCGCAATCGATACGCTAAACCAGAAACTGCAAATGGCCGACATGCCGAAACTGCGGCTTACAGAGCCGGCGCCGGGCACATCGGCAAAGGTCGAGATGGAACTTGCAAGCGAGTTTTCCGGACGGTCGATCCGAAGCGCGGTCAGCCTGACTGACGACCATATCCAGTTTCAACACTATCGGCACTCATCTTCGCAAAGTGTTTCGGTTGGTCACAGCGTAATCGGCCTGAATGATTTCAGCCTGGAAAAGGTGAATGAGGTTCTCATTGATGTGCTCGAAGCTTTCACTAGAGATTTCCCGCGATAGCAATCTCTGGTCGGCGTAACTCAATCAGGCGATTGGGAGCCACAACGGTGGCCGCCGTTTCGGTATAACGCCTATGGACTTCCTAACATTATTGCCTTGCGCTCCCCAACAACGATCACCTCAGCGGTGCGCAAGTGCCCGTTGCTTGATATGGGCCTGCCACGTCTTTGTCGCATCAAGCGCTACTTGTTGTGAAACGCGAACGTGAGTCTCGCTTGCCGGCGAACCACCGACGGGTCGAGTGGCGGATAAACTCTGTGCTCGGATCTCGTCGTTGACCAGCATCCCGAAGGAAGACGTCGTTCGCGCACGCGGCTTTGTCGGGTGCATCTATTCAAAGAGGTGGGCAGGGGCTTCGCGGGTCGTCAGTCCTTATGATGGCGCACAAGCGGCCATAGACGCCTATCCTGAGGCGTCCACAGACCGGAACGCCGCCAGAGTAGATGTGTTCGATTACATCGAGCGATACTATAACCCGAATCGTCGCCACTCGACATTGGGCTATCTCAGCCCCAATGACTTTGAAACCAAGGTGGGATTAGCTTAATCTCGTGTCCGAAAAACCGGCAGCAGGCCAAACAGCCGCGTCACCGCCAGCGTCTCACCCAATATCCGTGACCTACTCTGCGTCATTCCCCAACTTCGGATGCTGATCGTGCATGGCTATAGTGGCGCGTTCGCACCCTATGGCTTCAGCCTGTCATGTCCTGTTCAGTCGCGCGAGGGATCACCTCCGATAAGTATTGCTTATCGGTAGTGATCAAACCAACCCGTTGACCAGGTCGCAGGACGAGCTTATTTTGATGGTTTAAATGATCCTTCAAGGGCGCGCCGATGACCACGACGGTTAAGATTTCCGAAGCCAAGACCCATCTGTCCGAGCTGCTCGCCCGTGTCGAAGCAGGCGAAGACCTCATCATCACGCGAGGCAACGATCCCGTCGCACATGTTACGCGTATTCGCAAGCAAACCGACATGCAGTTGCTGCTTGCGGAGGTCAGAGCTGCGCGGCTTAAGGGGGCCTCGTCGACCCACGAGGAGCTTCTCACGTGGCGTGATGAAGGGCGTCGCTAATGTATTTCGTTGTTGATGCCTCAATGGCAGCCGCGTGGCTGCTGCCTGAGGAGCATTCGGACGCGGCAGAGGGCGTGATCGCATCGATGTCTGACCTATGTCCAGTGCCATCGCTATTCTGGTTTGAAATTCGCAATATTCTTGCCATGGCCGAACGCCGCGGCCGGATTGCTGCGGGCGGCGCCCTGATCAACATGGAGCGGCTGCGCCGCCTGCCGCTCGATGATGCCGGCATTGGAGGTGACGGCTCCGTTCTGATATTGGCCGCGGGCCACGCTCTCAGTGCTTACGATGCGGCCTATCTGGCGCTCGCCATCAATCGCGGAGTTCCGCTCGCCACGCTTGATCGCAAACTCGCCGCGGCCGCGCGCAAGGAAGGCGTGCCTGTCCTCGGCCCCTTCGCTCATGGCGACTAAGCGACCAGCCGGCGACGTTGTCGATCGCGGCGCCCAAGAGCTCGACACCATCGCCGCCGTTCTGCTGCTTGAGCGTCGCGACGAGTTGGCAAAGCTGCTCACCGACCAGGATGTCGAGACGCTGCGCCATTTGATCAACGAGGGCATGGGCGAAAACACGCTTCGCGCGCTGACCTCCGATCTGGCTTATCTGCAGGCGTGGTCGCTGGCAGCAACTGGCACCTCCCTCCCCTTCCCAGCGCCCGAAGCCCTGCTCCTGAAATTCGTCGCCCATCACCTGTGGCAGCCGCAACAGCGGGCAGTCGATCCCGACCACGGCATGCCTGATATCGTCGCGCAGAGCCTGCGTGAGCAGGGTTTTCTGCGATCTACCGGACCGCATGCGTCCGACACCGTGCGCCGTCGTCTGGCCTCCTGGTCAACGCTGACGAAATGGCGCGGGCTGGCCGGCTCGTTCTCCTCCCCTGCGCTGAAGTCGGCCATCCGGTTGGCAGTGCGAGCAAAGCCGCTTCCCCGCAACCGTAAGAGTACCAAAGCCGTGACGGGGGATGTGCTGGCCAAACTGCTCGCCACCTGCACCGGCGACAACCTCCGCGATCTGCGTGATCGTGCCATCCTCATGGTCGGCTTTGCGTCCGGCGGTCGTCGCCGCAGCGAAATCGCGGGTCTGCGCAAGGAGCAACTGACTATCGAGGCGCCGGTGACTGTCGAAGGCGGATCTCCCCTCCCCTCGCTGTCGATCCATCTTGGTAGAACCAAAACCAGTGTCGAGGATGATGAGGTCGTCTACCTGACGGGTCGTCCGGTGGACGCACTCAATGCGTGGCTTGTTGCCGGAAGAATTGACAGCGGCACTGTGTTTCGAGCCATTGATCGCTGGGGCAACGTTTCGAAGCGCGCGATCGATCCGAAGGCGATCAATGACATCCTCAAGCAACGAGCGGCCTTAGCCGGGTTGGAGCCATCGGAGTTTTCCGCGCACGGGCTACGCTCGGGATATCTCACCGAAGCGGCCAACCGCGGCATTCCTCTTCCCGAGGCAATGGAACAGTCGAGGCATCGTTCGGTTCAGCAGGCGTCCAGCTATTACAACAACGCCACACGGCGAAGCGGACGTGCGGCACGGTTGTTGACGTGACACTGTCCGTCAAAACATTCGAAGCGACTGCTGAAAGAACTCAACAAAACCACGCGCTGCGGGCTTGGCGGCCTGCCCACTGGGAAACAGCGGGGCATTCAATCCTAGCCACTTCCCAGTCTGCAGGAACGGGCGTTAGTTGGCCTTTCATGATATAAGTGCTGGTTGCCAAGATGCCGATGACTTTACGGGCAGTGGCCGAGCTCATCTCATACGGACAGACGATCTCCTTCGAAATTGACAGCCGTGCAGAATTTAATATTTTTCAACGGAAACAATTAGATATCCGAGTTCCAAAAGTTTGTCGTTTTTCACAGGAAGTAGCGCTTAAGCCGTTAACCATTCATTAACTAAAAACAATTTGCCGTCCTCCCAGAATCGGGCATATAAATAACGCTTATTAGCTGCGTTTAACGACAAAAGCGTTATTCCCCGGAACTGGCTCATGAATATGGCAATTACGATCGACACATTGGATTTTGATCAGGAGATACTTGAGCAGGGTGAGCTCATCTCCGACAATCTCAATATGCTTCGCCTCGAGCAATACCCGCCTGACGCGGAAAAGGGTCTGCGTCCTTTTTCACTAGCCGAGGTTGCTGAGTATCTAGGTGTGACTCAAAATCATATCAAGAAACTCCATTTAGAAGGGAAAGGCCCTGTTCCCACTACGACGTCATCAGGACGGCGGACCTACACAGCTGAGCAGATGCTCGAACTTAGGCAATTTCTCGACAAAAATGGCCGAAGTGACTTTAAACGTTACGTGCCCCATCGCCGCACTGGTGAGGAAATGCAAATTGTATCGGTCGTCAACTTCAAAGGCGGTTCGGGTAAAACCACAACCACCGCTCATCTGGCACAATATCTGGCACTGACCGGCCACAGGGTGCTTGCGATTGATCTCGACCCGCAAGCTTCGCTCACCGCGCTGCACGGCATTCAGCCCGAATTAGACAAGAATCCCTCTATGTTTGAGGCGCTTCGGTACGACGATGAAAGAAAATCGATCGGGAGCATTATCCAACCGACAAACTTTCCAGGGCTGGACATCATCCCTGCGAATCTTGAGCTACAAGAATATGAGTATCAAACGCCTCTGGCGGCGTCGAATAAAAGCTCGCCAGAGGGCAGGCTATTTTTCACTCGGATCTCTAATGCCCTTAAGGAAGTCGATGATCAATATGATGTGGTTGTCATCGATTGCCCACCGCAGCTTGGCTACTTGACACTGACTGCGTTGACAGCATCGACCTCAGTACTGATTACCGTGCATCCGCAAATGCTGGACATCATGTCAATGAGCCAGTTTTTGCTGATGCTCGGGGGCATTTTGCAATCGATTAAAGGAGCAGGGGCGCGAGTCAAATTGAACTGGTTCCGCTATTTGGTTACTCGATACGAGCCGACGGATGGCCCACAAGCACAGATGGTGGGCTTCATGCAAGCAATGTTCAACAAGCGAATGCTTCAGAACCAGATGTTGAAATCCACGGCAATCAGCGATGCTGGGATCACGAAGCAGACCTTGTATGAAGTGGAGAGAAGTCAGTTCACGCGCTCAACGTATGATCGAGCATTGGAGTGTCTCAACAGTGTAAATGCTGAGATTGCCGGACTAGTTCATAAAGCCTGGGGTCGGAAGTAATGCGAATCTTGACAGCCGTGCAGAATGACGAAAATCGTAATCAACATAACGATTTAGCGTTAGGGGGGACCTTTTATGGCCAGAAAGCATAGTTTGGCAAACTTTACGGTCCCGAATTCTGACGTCGCGCAAAAAACCACAGAGGCGCGTAGCGAATATACGAAACGCGGTGCTTCCCGATCGATGATCCAGTCACTGGATGAGATGGCGGAGAACACCGTGAGGTTGCTTGAGGGCGAAACCATTGTCGCGCTCGATCCCAATGTTCTCGATGCTTCCTTCATTTCAGACCGCATCGAAGACGATCCGCAAGATTTTGAATCTTTGCGAGAGGCGATTCGGCAGTCTGGCCAACTGACACCAATACTGGTGCGGCCAAATCCGGATGATCCGGATCGGTATATGATCGTGTTTGGTCATCGCCGCGCCCGCGCTGCCCGTGAGCTTGGCATCTCGGTACGAGCTGTAATCAAACCTTTCGAGGACATCGCTCATGTCATTGCGCAAGGACAGGAAAATACCGCTCGCGCCGACCTAACTTTTATTGAGAAGGCTCTCTTTGCCCATAAACTATCGAATAGTGCCATGACGAAAGAAACAATCAAAACGGCGCTAACAATCGACGACACGTTACTTTCCCGCATGCTCTCGGTAGTCGAGTGCGTCCCGGATGAGGTACTAAATGCCATCGGAGCAGGTAAGGGAGTCGGACGTGATCGTTGGGAGGAGTTGAAGAAGCTAATTCAACGCGGAACCAACGAGGAGCGGGCGGTGGCCTTCACTATGTCTCCCGCCTTTGAGAAAACAGCGCCCGAAGGCAGGTTCAACGCTCTTCTATCCGAACTTAAAAGCGCGAAACTGCCAAAGCGTGCAGGCCGAAAGCCGAGCGAGAAAACCTTCTCGATAGCAGACGATGCGGTTCGCATAACAACCCGTGAAGCAGGACGAACTTTTACGTTGGCACTGACTGCAAAGGAAGCGTCGACGTTCGGGACATTTGTCTCGGACCAACTGGAAGCACTTTACCGTGCTTTCCGTGACAGAGAGCAAGGACAGACAGGAGAATAATCGCAAAAGAAAAAAGCCCCCGAACGTCGCCGTCGCGGAAGCTTTCCTCGTAGTCTCAGCAACTCGAGAATCGCATTTCCCCGAATCACAGTCAAGAGTCTTTGGCATCGTTTTGGTGAGCGGATTTCTTTTGCCTTTTGAAAGGTGAAGGAAATGCAGAGTGGAAGTGTGACGACGCCCTTTGGGCGGCGGCCGATGACGCTTGCCTTGATCAGGGGACAGCTGGAGACAGCGGGCGCCAAGCAGGGCAGGTCGGTCGACAAATGGAAGATCTACCGTGACGCCTGCGACGCACGCACGAGGTTTGGCCTGCGGGACCGTGCCCTGGCGGTTCTCAACGCCTTGCTGACGTTTTATCCGGAGACCGAACTGAGCGACGACGAAAACCTCGTGGTGTTTCCGTCGAATGCGCAGCTGACAGCACGCGCCAACGGTATTGCCGGCACGACACTTCGCGAGAACCTGGCACTGCTGGTCGATGCTGGCCTGATCCACCGAAACGACAGCCCGAATGGCAAGCGTTATGCCCGCAAGGGCAGGGACGGGGCGATCGAAACCGCCTATGGCTTCAGCCTGGCTCCGCTTCTCGCGCGCGCCGAAGAGCTTGCGCTGATGGCGCAGGATGTCGCCGAAGAGCGACGGCGCCTCAAAATCCTGAAAGAACGGATCTCGCTGCGCCGTAGAGATATCCGCAAGCTGATCTCTGCCGCCATGGAGGAGGGGGCTTCCGGTGACTGGGGCATGGTTGAAGGTCACTACATCGCCGCTGTCGGACGTCTTTCGAAGGTAAAATCCGGTGAGGAACTGTCCGGATGCGCCGAGGAACTCGACCTTCTGCATGAAGAAGTGGTCAACCTGCTGGAACTTCAGCTGATTTCAGAAAAAACCGTCACCATTGATGGCGAATACCGTCAGCACATACAGAATTCAAAAACCGAATCCAGCTATGAACTTGAACCTCGCTCTGAAAACGAGCAGGGCGAACCGGCCGTGCCAGACAACCAGCCGAAGCGGGAGACGCCGCAGGTGTTTCCGTTGGGACTGGTGTTGCGAGCCTGCCCGGAGATGTCCGCTTACGGGCAGGGGGGCAAGATCGAGAACTGGCGCGACATGCGCTCAGCTGCCGTGGTGGTGCGATCGATGCTCGGGGTCAGCCCGTCGGCCTACGAGGAGGCCTGCGAAGCGCTTGGGGCCGAGAATGCCGCGGTCGCGATTGCTTGCATTCTCGAGCGGGCCGGGCACATCAACTCGGCCGGCGGCTATCTGCGGGATCTCACGGCGCGCGCGCGGCGAGGGGAGTTTTCCATTGGACCGATGCTGATGGCGTTGCTGCGGCTCAACGGGACGGTGCAGCAGAAAACCGGGTGAGGGCAGGCGGACGCAGAGTTCAACACTACTGGTTTGGGACGAACAGAATGAGCTCACAGTACGACATGTTTGAGATCGAGCAGCGCCCGGCGCCAACGGGAAACAGGTCATGGAATTAGTCAAAGAAGGTCGCCGCTATCGCTGGATCGCTTGCGACCTCGCCATCACCAAGAATATGGTTGCCGATATAGCGATCCGAAGTCGTGTTGAAAACAAAAGACAAAGTCCGGCCCACTACCACCTTTCAGCCGGTTCTCAGCAAGGACCTAACGGGTGGCATACCAGCGATTATGCGTCGCGATAGGTGAACCGATGAAGATACTCGCAATTTCAGGCAGCGCACGCCGACTGTCCACCAACACTGCATTGTTGAAGGCGATGCAGGTCATAGCTCCCACAGGTATCGTCATTGATGTGTTCGATGGCATAGGGGATTTGCCTGTCTTTTCGCCCGATCTCGAAGGTTCTGACGAGCCGGATAACGTACGGATTTTTAAACAGGCGATTTCGGAAAGTGACGGGTTACTCATTTCCAGCCCCGAATACGTTCGCAGCATCCCCGGCGGCTTGAAAAATGCGATCGATTGGCTCGTTTCAGGGGATCAGGTGATTGGGAAATCCATTGCTCTTGTCCATGCCTCGCACCGCGGAGACGACATGTTAAACATCCTGCGAACGGTGCTTGCGACGGTAAGTCCCAATTTCAATGAAGGCCTGTTCTTTCGATTTCCGGTGATGAAGAATACGCCGGAACAGATCCTTGAGATTCTCCGGGCCCCTTCCAATCGCGAAAGGGCCGAAAGATTTCTCAAGGACTTCGCTTCCTTCTGTCAGAATCCAAGTGTTGATAGTCCGACCTTCCAACTGGGACGTTAGTCAGCGAGTGTATCCGACGGGGTTGGGGTGTATAACCCGCGAAAATTACACCGCAAGCGAAAACGCTTCGAGTGTCATTTCGCCCCTGCTTGAACCGATGTGGACCGCTCCGAGCAGAACGGCGATTTATTTCTTGACGATACCCAATTGACCGAGAAGGGTCAGGTTGTCTTCGATGTGCCAGTTATCCGTGACTTTGCCGTCGGTGATCTTGAGCAGGTCTGTTGCGATAAACCTTACTGCCTGACCATGGCCCTGGACGTCGCCGAAGTTCCCAGTGAAATGACCCGTAAACTCCATATGGACGGTGACGTAATCACCGCTGAAAATCATTTTCCTGATTTCCACTTTCAGGTCCGGGACGGCTACCCTAAAGTTCTTTGACGCGAATGCTGGCCCCTGAGGCCCCTGGGGCCGACCTTCAGGAAGAGTGTGGTCGGTAAATGTGGAGCCGATGGCTTGATCCAGCAACTTCACATCTCCGGTGTTCCAAAAGTCATAAAAGGTCGTCGCCGCCTTTTCAGTCTGCGCTTCGACTGCCTTGTCCGACCCGTGAACGACGTCGTGGATCTTGACCTTTTCCTGTGCTGCGACTGTCGTGGCACCAGCGAGGCAAGTCACCAATACGATCATCGGAACGCTGAGTTTGTTCAGAATGTACACTGGTTTACTCTTCATGTTGGATTGTAGTTTGATAGGGCATGATCGAAGAATTCGTTTTCAAACCCGGCATGTAAGCCACCTCTGGCGAGCAGACGCTCCATGGGGTTCTCGCCGGCCTAGAGGCAGAATCCGGGAAACTCGAAGTCAGGGCGGAAACCCGACTTCAGCCCCAGAATTTGCTCCAAGAACGCGCGTGTTTCCTAAAGTTTCGCGGTGCGGAGAGTGACGTGATCGAGAGCTGCCAGCATTAGGCGATCACGCCGCCACCATCGACGCGAACCGTTGAACCGGTCGCAAATGGGGTGGTCATCAAGAACACGACGGCGTTGGCGATATCGGACGGTTCACCTATCGTCCTCGCTGGCAAGTTGTTAGCCACGCGTTCAAACATAGCTTCTTTTGCTGCCAGGTCCATTTTGCCCCAAAGCGGCGTGTTGATTAGGCCGGGGGAGACGGTGTTCACCCTTACTGGCGAAAACTCAAGCGCCAAGCCTCGTGCCAAAGCTTCAAGGGCGGCATTGATTGCGCCCTGGAGCACAGATGTTGCCGATGGTCGCTCGCTCAAGAAACCCGATACGAAGGTGAGGGTGCCTCGTTCTTTGATCCTAGCCTCCTTGGCAATCCTATACGCGCCCCAGAATTTGCTTTCCATTGCGCGCTTGGCGTCCTCGAGTGGAAGGATGCGGAGAGAACCGGAGGGGGTTTGCGCGGCGGAAACGACGACGTGGTCGAATGAATCACGAGCGCTGAAGAACTTCTGAACCTCGCCATTGTCGGACGTGTCCAAGGCAGCGATTTCCACACCATTGCCGATGGTGGAAGCGGCTGCGTCAAGCTTTTCAAGCGACCGGGAAACGATCGTAACACGGGCTCCCAGTTCGGATGCCTGTGTTGCAACAGCAAGACCAATTCCCGAACTTCCGCCAACGACGAGAACGCGCGAGTCCAACAGCTTCGACATATTTTAACTCCTTGTGAATGGATCGTCTTAGACAAGATAGCCTCCTACTCTTGCAGCAAGAATAGCTGTTGCGAGCGAGGGTCTGTTGCTATATCGGCAAGAGTATGAGTGATAATTTGCTCGAAATGCGGATCTTCGTGCGGGTCATGATGTCAGGAAGTCTTTCGCGAGCAGCGAGGGACACCGGGCTCTCGCTGACCGTGATCAGCCGAAAACTTTCACGTTTGGAGGATCGCCTTGGCGTGCGGCTTATCAACCGCACAACACGGTCTCTTTCGGCAACAGAGGAAGGACAACGCTTTTACGAACGATGCTCGAGAATTCTCGACGAGATTGACGAGGCGGAGGCTGAAGTTTCCAGCGGAAGCGAAACGGCTACAGGTCTCTTGAAGATTACCACAACCTTTGCGTTTGGGAGTCGGTGGCTCGTCCCGCTAATGGAGGAGTTCCAACAACAGCATCCAAATCTCGTGCTGCAACTGGATACCAACGATGGTATCGCGAATATCGTCGAGAGCGGCTACGATCTCGCCATAAGGTTTGGCGAGCTCTCGGATTCGAGTCTGATTGCGCGAAGATTAGCGTCCAACCGCCGTGTTATCTGCGGCGCTCCAAGTTATCTAGCGAAGCGAGGACGGCCTGTCACAATCGAGGACCTCGTTGCGCACGACGCAATCGTCTTCGGCGAACCGATGAACACGCAGTGGTCCTTCGTTGACGACCGTGTCGTCAATGTTAATTGGAAGATCGCTCTCAATAACGGTGAGTTGGCACACCAGTCCGCCTTGCGCGGTCACGGCCTTGTTCTGAAGTCGATCTGGGATGTAGAGGATGATGTTCGGTCTGGAAGATTGGAGATTGTCCTTCCGGAGGTCTCTGCGCTCGCTGCGCCGTTACATGCTGTCTATCCCCACAACCGCCTGTCTGCCGCTAAGCTAAGGTTATGTATCGATTTCCTCGCGGACCGACTGAAATTGGCGCAAGCGCAATTTGACTACGAGTTGCGGGGGCGGAGCCGGTCGTAGGTTGGCATTTGCGGGCCAGCTGCTGCGGCAATTTCCAAAAACGTGCTTGCACAGCAACCGCCCAAGCCTGACCACCCGTGGACGGCTGCGTGGCGCCCAAGACGCCAGTACGGGATGGCGGGCTGCAAGGGCGCGTTGGCAAAGGTCGAATGTCCACCAACACTGCATTGTTGAAGGCGATGCAGGTCATATTGCCAACGGCAAGGTGGCTCTCAACTTTGATCTACCTGTGGGCGCATGAGGCATGGAAAAATCCGAAACCGAGAATGCCATCCGCTCCCTGAGTGCGATATGGTTTCGAACTCTGACCGATAAAGAAATGGATCATCCGACCTTCAGATCGTTTAAAGCCTGGCTTCGACAGAACGGGCATGGCCATACCCTCGACTTCCACTCCGCAGGGGGCGCAGATCATGATGCCGAAGTGTGGTTCAACGAGGCGTTGCGCCGGCGTTGGCGGTGGTAAATGCAGACGCAATCTACGCCCGTGGTGAGGCGATATGCTGGCTTCTGTCGCCCAGCGGTCGCTGCGTTCGGGATTCTAGAAGCTCGGCGACCGCCAGCGGGAAGACGTCGGAGCTGATCGAGAGCACCCGTGGTCCAACCCGTTGGCGCAGATCCTTTGCCTCTGGGAGATAGACCTGGATTTCATACGGTGTGATCCGGCGTGGTTATCCGTGCGATTTCCGCAAGAAGTTCATCTTCCGAAGTGAACGGTACAGGCTGGGTCTGACCCTTGCCCGATGCTACCGAAATTCGCTTCTGCTTGAGCCGCTCTTTGCAGATGATCCGATACCGCCGACGCACTTCTACCATGTCGACGTCTCCTTCAATCCAGAGTTCGACCAATGCCATGAAGTCCGCATCGCGGTCGATCGCATGACCTGCAGCTGCTTCCGTTGTTATCAGGTGCTGCATTAACGCGCGGCGACGATCCGTGCTCATTATGTTCTCCGCTTGATCCATGAAAAGTCCCGGCGAAACGCCCCGTGCTTTTCACTGCATGGTGAAAATATCAGGCGACCCTCTTTTTGACAGTCCTCACGATCGGCCGAACGTTCGCCAATCGCGTCGGGGGTCGTTGCGGCCTTGCGCAGGGCGGTCATCTGCATCGACAAAACCGTCAGGCCACGTGGCCAGACTTGACGAACGTCCCGGTCCGTATCCGACAACAATCGGGGGTGGGTTCGATCGTTGCCATGATCGGCCGACAGGAAAAACCCCGCCGTGTGAGGCAAAGTGCCATCCCACACTTGGCTGCAATGTGGGTGAGGGGAGGCGGCTTCCCGGAGAGGGAAACCAGAATGAAACCTTAGGTACCGCGGTGTGGGATGGGAAGGCTGGTTTCCCCGATTCCGGTACGCTGGCAAAAAGAAACCCGCCAAACTGGCGGGCGAGAAACAGAGGTGCGCGTACGTGATACTTATCGCGCTTGGCAACAGTGTGCTTCATGAACTGTAAAGAGCTGGTAAAGGGAGGCGACGTTCTGCGGACGCCCCCCAGCCCGATGTGGCTGCTGGATGTGAGCGCTGGCGCCTCGGGTTTCGGGCGTCTGCTCGCTGAATTTGCCGCTCTCCCTCGATGGTGAGAGAACGAGCGATTTCGTTCGACGCAATCCAAAGCCATTCCAGACCCGAAAGTGCTTGTTAGTAGCGAACAGGCCGGCCCCGAGTGCAAGGGGCCGGTCTGCCCGCGGTTTGAGCTCGAGAAGGACCTATTGCCCCCGATCTCGTTAGACGACCCAGTCGTTGATCTGGATGCTATCGACCGAGAAGCCGTTGTAGGAGAAGCCGCTCGTGTCGACCAGCGACAGCGTGTGGGTGCTGTCGGTGTTGTCAGCGTAGCCAGCGATGTTCACTTCGTAGTGATACATTTCGCCGGCGTTCGTCAGATCAGAAGCGTCGATCTGTGCCACCAACAACAGGCGCTCGAAGGGGTCCGGCTATCGGGCCGCAACTATCGGCAAGGTGCCTCGAACCGGCGACCATAGCGATCGCGGTAAATGCAATAGCCTCGGTGTTCCTGGGAGTGGCCAACAAGTGCGCCGACAACACCACCAGCCACGGCGCCAATAGCCGCGCCTTCCCAGCTATTGCTGACAGCGCCGCCAATGATTGCGCCGGAGCCTGCACCGATTGCGGTGCCTCGTTCTGTTTGCGTGCATGACGAGAGAATCCCAATCATTCCAACCGCAATGATAAGCTTTTTCATACTTCCAACCCTTTGACCTTTGCATGATCTCAACCCGGCACAGCATCTGCGCAATGGGTGACATTGTCGATAGTGCCACAGGATCGATGCGAGTTGGTTCAGGGTTTGGGCGTCGAGTCATGTGCATCGTCGGTTTCTTGTCCAATCCCGTGAGACAGGACGCGATAGGCGCGGGGTTCTGCGTGCGCGCCAATCCCGCCTATGCCCTAAAAACCCAAAATTCGACGAAGGAACGTTCGTTCTGGGGAGGATGGTTGAAGCGCCGCCAATGCAGCTTTCAACGACGACAGCCTTTTGGCGATCTGGTGGTGTTCCAAGCTGGTCGCGAAATTGTGGAGCAGCCGATCAATGTCAGCACTTTCCAACTGCGACTGCACCATAGCAAACCGCCTGCTGATCTCTGGCTCTGAAAGTTTGTTCATCTCGGCTTCGAGATCGAAAAAACGGGAGAAGAAACTTGGGTGCTTGAAGTCTATGTTCTGAGACAGAAGAATATCTGCTGCCAGGAACGTAATTTTTTGGTCAAGGCGATAGATACTCGTACATGCCTTTGCCTCTTTGAAAATCTCTCCAATATCGAGATATTGAAGCACAGGCTCCGCAATGCTTCCATACGCTAGAATCATTTCTTGCGTGCCCGTGTCGTTTTTGTCACGGCCGGAGGCGACCTGCCTGGCGACTACGATGTTCACCCTCCTTCGCCCTTCGAAACCTTATCGATCGCCAATTGCTGTTCTATAAGGTCTCTGGCGGCGAGGAATACTCCGCTCGCATCGTCAGCCTGGCCCTCTTCAAGCATCAGTAACGCATCCTCATAGATTTCACGTTCAGCCTGCTTACTGACGGCGCCTATTCGTCGAAGATGGGCCATTAGAGCGGCAACGGTCGCCGAGGTCGAAAGTGCAACGGCTCCGGCGGAAAGCACGGCAGGGTCATGCTGCATCGTCAGGGCTCCTTGATGCGATTATACTTTGCGTCCAACACCATCTTGAGCGTGCGGATCGTGTCGGCTGCATCGAGCAAGGCGTCTTTCGCCTGATCGGGCGGTAGTCCCCTTGCTCTGGCCGACGCAGTCTGAAGGTAGATGACGACGTCACGGCTTAGGCGGTTCTGCTCGACGCCGATTTGCTGGCGCATGTCTCGTATCGTATCGATCGACCGATCCAGCAATCGGCTTATTTGCGTCGCGCCCAGCGTCTCGACCTCGTTCGCGGCTCTTAAAAGCTCAGCAATGATGTCGGTGATTTGGATCATGCCAATCTGACGCTCCCTCTAACTCAAACGATTGAAGGCCGTGCGCCTCAACCTCCAGGCGGCCTGATGTTATTCGATCTGGTCGTTTGCCTCGTACCACTCGTTGGACTCAGCCTTCAAATGTTCCAGGACAATCCGGGTAACAATTGCAGCTATGTGTTCAAGTTCACTGGAGATTTGCGTTGGGGCAAGCGGTTGCATGCCCAATGCCTTGTCGTTCTCCGACAGCGGAGCGAGGTCGTATTTAAGGCTGAGCGCGATCGCGTTGATTTGGGCCAGATCGCGTAACACCGCTGCGAGAGCGTTGCCTTGGAAGGGGCGATTGGCGTTGGCTGCCTCAATCATCGCCGTCCTCGCGATCATCCCGAATTCCGAACGGGTCAAGCCCTCGCAGGACAAGAACGCGATTGACGGTCGCGACCGAAAGGCAAGCCCATAAATCGTCCAGGGCTTCTGCGGCTTCGGAAAGCCGGGTGTCGGCATCGATGTCCTCTGCGAGAAGATTGACGATCTCATCGAACCTTTGCGCCAGCCTCTCGACATCGCGATAAAGTTGAGACGCGGTTTGAAGGGGAAGGTCGGGCTTCGATAGCAGGATCGTCGCCTCTTCGGCTTTGATCCTGACAATCTCGTGTTGTTCCGTCAGTTTGGCATGCCAGTCAGTCGCAATCATCTATCGCCCCACGCCCTATACGCGCAACGTGCCAGAATGCCCGCGAGTGTCAAGCAAGCCTGTTCCCGATCCGGTAGTTCCTCCCTGTGAGAACCACTTCACCGAGCGCCCGGTTGTTCTCAGACATCAGGCGTCCTATTGTTCAACGTAGTGGCGAATAGCCGCGGTCGGCGAGTGCGTGTCCAGGACGAAACTGACCGAATGCTCGCCAATAGGCTGCTTGCGGCAGCAATCGGCAAACAAAAAGGCCGGGTAGAACCCAGCCTTTCCTGTCGATCCGCAGCCAGTACATCCGGGGTCTGCAAGTCTTCTGGAGATGATCATAGCGCAGCAGTTTCGCCCTACGACAAGATAGTCGTTATGTGGGTCCGGATGACGGCCCCTGAATGGCTGTATGGATTAGCGAACCTCTTTGTCTTCCGATGCCCGTTCTTTGTTGATTGGTCCAGGGGATTGTGGATTGCCGAATTGTCCTCGATCTTGGTGAAACCGTTCCCGTTCGGCGATCATGTCGCGTACCTGAGTGATCTGGAAAGGATAGCCATCACCACCGGTTCTGCGGTTCTTTTCCTCGAGAACCCGCAAGGCACTGCGAAGCGTCCTGAGTTCGTCATCGATATCCGCCAAAATTCCGCTCCTTAGCGGACAATACCGCCGCTCTAGTGTTACAGAGATGGCTGTTCTTCCGCCACACAAGACGGCACTCGGTTCGACTGCGTTATCGGTTCCCGCGCTTTGGCAACTGTAGCAGTCGAGGCCAGGCAGTGTCCGCAGTGTTTGTGTTCATTGGCAACAGGTGCCTTGGGGCGAAGTAGGTGTCTGCCAGCTGGTCGGTAACGGCTGCAACATTCGAGCACGTGGTCACCAATTTCGATTTCCGGAAAGGCAACCGACCAGGAGCCTGCGCCAGCTTTGTTAAGCCCTCTCTCCAAATCGGCGGGTTGTTTGCCCGTATGGGCCAGCAGAGCGTCATGTCTGTTTCCTGTGTAGTCTGGTACCCAAGCGACTTTGGAAAAGGCAATTGCAAGTGGCAAGTACCGCCCAATCACAATCGAGTGACTGAGCTCTAACGGAACAGGGAAATCATCAACGGTCGAGGTGACACGCCCAACCGCCACGACATTCTGACGGGTTCGAAACCAGATGGCACTGCAGCGGCGGAAACCTGCGGCAACTGGACGCTGGGCGGCGCAGATGGCGCAGCGATTGTCGGCCACAGCGATCGCACCGGGTTGAACGATTCAGCCGAGGCCAAGTCTTGGAATGCTTCACACCCGACGCGGGGCGGCTGCACAGTTGAGGCGTTCAAGGGGACTGGCGGCGAAGGGCTATTCTATTGCTTTGCCGCGAACTAGTCCGCGCAACGTAGCCCCTGTGACGGCGCCCGACTAAGATCCGGTACTCTCGCTATTTTAGGCTGTTGTGAAAATTTCAGTCTTACGATCCTTCGCCTTATCGACAACGCGGGCCTGCTCTTGTGCCGATGTTGCTCAAGCGGATTGAGCCGGGAAACGTGTGCGCAATCGGAAACCGGAGATAGCATGGCCGTTGCAACGACTGCATCGCGCCGATCAAGGCCTCCAAGATGTCGCCGGTTGGCATTCAGTGTTGGTGATGATCAGTTCTGCCGGGGTGCACCACGGGGCCTACCCTTTACCGCTGAGAGGTCATGGTGGTGGTTGCAGTAAACCAGTCCCAGCTTCACCGGCTTGGCGCAGAACAGAAATCCGCCGATCGTCTCGTGCTGTTCTGCGACCGGAAAACGGCACTCACGGCCGATCGGTCCAAGTTCGTAAAGCTGCTTCGGCGCATTGGTATCGGACATAGTTTCTCCTGGAAGGAAGGACAGTCGGAAGGTGGAGAGTAATGCGGCTGCAAGAAAATGGCCGGATAATAAGCCCAGCTTCTCTTTCGATCGGCAGCCAGTACATCCGTGGTCTGCAAAACCATTTGCTGAAAATCATGGGGGGTTCGCCATTCTGCAAGCGAGGCACCAAATCCCGCCAAAACGGTTTTCGACGAGCAGGCGATCGGGACCATCTTCATCATTTTCCCTCGTCGTGGTCGCCGTTCGGCATTTCAATTGGCGCGAGTCCTTGCATTTCGCGTAAACGATTGACGGTCGCTGCGGAAAGCCGCGCCCAGAAGTCGCCCAGCCCCTCCGCTGCTTGGACAAGCGGGTCGTCAGCGTCTAGGTCTTCTCCGAGGCGAGCCGCGATGGTGTCGAATTTCTGAGCCAGCTTCTCGACGTCGTCATAAAGGAGCGAAGCGGTCATGATGGCGAGGCCAGGCTTTGAAAGTAGCATCGCAACCTCTTCAGCTTTGCTCCTAAGCATCTCATGCTGCTCGTTCAGTGTTGCATACCAATCCGTCGCCATTATTGCCGTCCCACGTCTTGTGAGAGAAGGGTGACACTATACACGCGGGAGTCAAGACACGCATCAGCGACATCGGCCGGAAGCACGACAGGAAGCGGTGGCAACGGGTGCCTACGGGCCGAAGTATGTGTCTGCCAACCTGTTCCCGTTCATAGAGCCATCGAACTCCGTTTTTTGGTGAGGTAGTGCAACCTAACCGATGGTGCACGCAGTATGTGAATTCAATTTTTGCTGGCATATTTTCAGTTGTGCAATATTCTTTCTGCTTCATCTATAGTTGTGGTGGCCTTATGCGTGCGACGCTGAACTGGATAGCCGAAAACAATCGTAGATGGGTGGGAATGCTTGGCCGGCATCCGGTCGCAACGATCATTCAGTTGCAGGAGCCAGAAGGCCAGTGGCTGTGGTGGGAGGACCTCACGAAGCTCGGTGATTTCCAGCGCTCACCTAGTTTCACCGATGCGCAAAAAGCGGCCGAAAGAAACGCCCGCACATGGCTTGAGGGCGCTGGCCTACCGACTGGGTCAGGCTAGATTGCCCCGGCATTTGATGGATTGGACGATTTTCGTCTTACGCATCGTGACATTCCAACGATTTGGAGACGAAGTAGGGGTCCTTCAGAAATTGAGCCGTACGCCAACGACATTTGCATTGGAGGTGCCGTGCATGTCGCCGAGCGTCCCCCAAGCTCCGCACCGGTGGTGAAGCAGGGTAATTCGAGTGCTCCATCGCTGATCCGTCCAGATGGCGGATGTGCGGATTGTGGAACTGTTCGATGGCGACTGGGGATAGCGGCGTAAAAAGCCCGCTCAGTATCGGCGACTGAGCGGGCGTGCTTTATGAAATGTTGTCTTCCAAACGTCGTTACTCGGAATGTACGCACTCGTTATGGCTTGAGGTTACCTCCGCACCGCGAGGTTACCTGTCACCCAAGGAACTGACAGCGGGAGTTTTCGTCGTTTATACGATGCCCCGGCTCGATGGCGCGTTGTCCAAGTCTGTTCCTCGCCCGTTCACACACCAACGATCGCATGTTCGTGCATAGTTCATGGAATCTACCGAATTTGGTGCATGCTAACCCGCGAAATACACCCTAAGCAATGATCCATTGCTAGAACATCGAGGGGTTGTTTTGAGCGAGCCGAGAATTGTGATCAAAAAATCTCAGGGCGTATGGGTTGCGTTGATTTTTCATAGTGAGGCAATAAGAGCATCGCGGATTTGCGACGCAGCGGGAGGCTGAAGAGTACGGCCAGAGCCGGGCAAAAGCGCAGACCGAGCGGGGAGGTTGAGGCGGCGAATTCGGCTCGCCGCGGCGGCTAGTCGCCTTGCACCACAGTCCCTATTGGCGTTTTGGCATGATCCGCCAGGACCAGCGCCAGTGACCCTGCAAACGGCGCTTGGCTAGGCTCTGATACGCGGCGGCGGGAAAGGTCCGGTTCGCTCCACCGTTGGCGGCACAGCCTGCGCGGGCAGTCCAGCGTCAAGGCAGGCGGCAACGAACGCCTCGCGCGCGATAGCGACAGGAGCCTGTTTCAGAAGAGCGGCGGCGCCCCACGTTTTTCACCGGCATCGTAACGTTCGCCATGAAGTCGCGGCAAACTAACCCCCGTTTTCGGTTCGAACGAGTTCATATTGCTTGGATAGGTAGGCATCTGCCGCCGCTTCGCTCTTAAAGAAGTACTCTTGTTCCACTTGGTCGCCAACGTTCAATGTCTTCACCAGCCATCCGTCGCCAAGCTTTTCCTTCGATATCGATGCCAACGGCCTATCAGGAAACGCCATTTCACCCACTCCCAAGGTTGACCCGTGCCAGTCCTCAAAATCGCACGACGTGAAAGGTTCGCGCAGGCGGTCGCCAAAGGCAAGACCGCTGATGCAGGGCAATGCGACCTGGAAGGAAGGACGGCCTGTGAAACCAAGCGGGGCTTGATGTCCATGGCAATCGCGCCGGGCAAAGGGGGCGTTGACGGTTTGTTATGCAATTGCATGTGACAACAGATCAGGCGCGAGGTTCTGCGGTGGCGCCTGCCGATGTGGCTGCCGGATGGGAGCGCTGCCGGCGCGGTTTTTAGGTCTCTGGTCGCCGAAATTGCCGCTCTCCTCGATCAGGAAAGAAACGAACGATAAGCCAACATTATCAGTCGTAATGGTTACATGACGAGTGGTGCGGTTAGAGCGGCCTTGTGACGCGTAAAGCGCTCCCAATAGATTTACATTTGAGACTGTTTTCGCCAAACCGATAGCCTTCGCGCCTTCTGAGAAAATCGACGTGTGCACGGTCTTTGGGGAGGGGAGGCCCAGTTCAGCCTGCTAAGATCAGCCTGACCAAGATACGCGAGCTGCAGGCCTCGTTTCCACACAGGGGAAGGGGGCCGTTCACCGTTCGCTCCGACCAATGAAGCCTTCGAGGCACTTCCGAAAGGCACCGTCGAGACGCCGCTCGATTCTTAAAACAAGGACAAGCTCGCAAAAATTCTGACTTGCCATGTTGTCGCCGCGGACGCAATGGCCAGCACCGTTGCCAAAATGATCAAGGATGATGGCGGCGAGCATGACGTTAAAACCGTCGGGGGCTGCGTTTTGAAGGCCAAGGAAAACATGGGCAAGATCACGCTCACAGACGAGGCAGATGGAACGGCAACAGTCCTCATCTTAACCGCCGATGACGTATACGATAATCGTACCCCAGGTCGTAAGGAAGATGTTCGCAATCGGGTAGGCTGGCGCATAGCCTAGCACTGCGACGGGGCTCCCCGAGCGCTCTTGGATGGCGGCCATCGCTGCCGTCACTGTTTGTCCTCCCGCCAAAGCCCCAAGGAGAAGGATCGGGTTCATCCGCAGTATGTAGCGACCGAAGAACAACCCGATTACCTGCGGCAGCAGGGTTACCGCCATGCCACCGAACAAAAGCCCGATCCCCGCCTCCTTCAAGGCTGAGAAGAAGATCGGCCCCGCGTGAATGCCGGTGAGCCCTACAAACGCCGCCAGCCCCAATGACGTCATAAGGTCGATAGAGCCTTGGGGAACTCGGCCGAACAGCGGATAAATACTGCGGAGATACCCCACCACAAGCCCGGCAAGCAGCGTGCCAACGCTGGTGCTGAGCGCAATTTTGGCGCTTCCAACCGGAAAAGTCACGAGAACGCCAACGATGCCCCCTAAGAAGATCGCAAGGCCCAGCACAACAAAATCGATACTGGAGTGGGGATCCACATTCGCACCGATGTTCGCCACGGCTCGCTCTACGACGGGCTCAGGGCCGACGATGCGAAGTGTGTCTCCGCGCTGAAGTTCGACTCCAGCCGCGATCGGGATCTCCTGACTCCCGCGACGCACCCATCGTAGGTAGAGGCCTCGTGCCCAGTCCTGCTCCGAAGCATCACCCAAGCTCATACCTGCCAGCTTCTTGTTGGTGAGGACCACATCGGCTGTCATGATTGGCACATCGAGGAGCTCCTTATCTTCCACCTCGTCCGCAATGGGTCCGACATGCTCGACGATGAATTCGCGCCGCCCTGAGAGGGCGACCACGTCGCCCACTTGGAGCGTCGCGCCGGGCTCTGCTTCGATGATGGTTTCTCCCCTACGCAACCGGTGGATGAACAGTCGCTGAGCAGGTACACGCTCTTCTGCGGCGGCAACCGTTAATCCAGCCAGAGGTGAATTCTTCGCCAATCGATAGGCGCGCAACTCGAATTTCCGCCAGGCAGATGCCAAGCCTGGTTTCGAGCGAACTACCCCTAATGCCTCCTCGAGTTTGAGGGCTTCCGTCCTCAGATTGATCCTCAGAAGCGCCGGGGCTATCGTGGTACAAAAAGCGATCACGCCAGCATAGCCAAAGATGTAGCAAACCGCATCCGCCACGGCGACGTGTGCAACAAAGCGCCCCCGATCCACCTCTGACAACGCCAGTCCATTGATAGCGTCGGTCGCCGTTCCCATGGCCGCACTGTGGGTGAGACCGCCCGACAGGAGACCAGCAGAAAAACCCGGATCCAAGCGCAGTATCTTGGCCACGAGGATCGCAACGGCAAGGCCAGAAATGCATACGACGACCGCCAGCAGCATCGGCTTCAGCCCATCGCGGCGCGTTATCGATTGCATGAACTGCGGACCGACTGAATATCCGATCCCGAAAAGGAACAGCAGAAAGAGGAAAGACTTTGTCATGCTGGAAACGGGCACAGGCGCGAACCAGCCAATCAAAAGCCCTGCGAACAGCGCGCCTGTCACTGGCCCTAGACTGAAAGCCCCGATCTTGAAGCTTCCAATCCAGTACCCGATGGCGATTACCAGAAACAGCGTGATTTCCGGGTAGCGGACCAAAAACTGCTCTAGCCACTCAATCATTTCGATCTTCCCCATGAGTACGGCGATTCTTCGCGAGGTAATGATATGTAAGATGAGATGCGCTGGCAGATCAGCATCAAACCGAGCCGGCGCCCGCAGGCACCGGCTCATGCAAGATATTCTGCAGCCAGGGCCGCCAGTCGCTCACCTGTCGGTCAGCGACTGTTCCCTGGCGGCCGGGGCCGGTTGTGTCAGCTTTTTTTCGCTGCTTCGAACCGGTCCACATATCCTCGCCCGACGGCACGGACGGCGCGGCCAATGTCGTCATAAGCGTCGTCTGGCAGATTGGCGAAGGACACTCGGACGCTCCAGTTAGGTGCGTCGAACCCGCCGCCGTTCAGAAGCACGATGGCGTGATCTTCTGCAAGTCGAGCGACGAGGTCGAGCGGATGCACGTTCGCCTTCAGCCATGTCACCATCTCCTCGCCGACATATTTCCGCAGCCAGAATTCGAAATCGATTGTGCCGTAGTAGGCGGCGAAATTCGCATTCGGCTGCAGATCGAGAGGCAGGCCCTCGAGCAGCGTGTTGACCCGGTTGTGGCAAATCTCCATGCAGGCTTTCTGGTAGACCTTTTCGGTGTCCATCAGCTCGCTGATCGAGAACATCGTCATCATGACCTGCTGCGGCAAGGATAGGCCGGCCGTGTGGTTAAGGGCGACGTCGCGGCTGTCGGCCACGATGCGGTCGATCATCTTGAGCTTGCGCGGCTCCAGCGTGATCGAGATATAGCGCTTGTCGAGCGCCTCCAGTTCCTTGGCCGGAAGCTTGGCCAGCAGATCGTCGAGAATATTGTTCTCGTGGATACCGATGACGCCGAGGCGCCAGCCGGTGCAGCCGAAGTATTTCGAATAGGAATAGACGCCGATGGTGTTGTAGGGCAGTTCGCACATCAGCGAGCGGAAACCGGGAACGAACGTACCATACACATCGTCGGTCAACAGAATGAGGTCAGGGCGCTTGGTCTTGACCAGGTTGACCAGCTTCTTCAGCGTTGCCGCATCGATGGCCATCGAAGTCGGGTTGCCAGGATTGACGACGAAGAAGGCCTTGATCTTCGGGTCTTCGAGCTTGGCGATCTCCTCGTCGGAATACTGGAAGCGGTGCTCCTGCGTCGCCCTGATATGGACCGCCTCGAAGGCATAGTCCTCGAGTTCGGCGATCTCGATATAGGGTGTGAAGATCGGCGTGCCCATTGCGATGGTGTCGCCCTTCTTCAGGATGCGATTGGCCATCAGCGACTTGAAGATATAGCACATCGCTGCCGTGCCGCCCTCGACGGCATAAAGGTCGAACTTTCCGGAAAGGGCCGTATCGGCGCCCATCGCCCACATCAGATAGCGGTGCGCCACCTGCTCGGCATGCACCAGCATGCGATCGGGAACCGGATAGTTATCGCCGATGATCGAATCCGTCAGCTCGAAGACGAAAGCATCGGCATTAAAGCCGAACATCTTGACGCCGTGATCGACCATTCTCGTCAGGAAGTCGGCCCCCGGATCTTCCGCACGCTTGGCAAGCCACGCCTCCAGCCGGGCGGCAATGCCGTTCTTCTGCGGCATTCCAGCCAGTCCCGCCACGGGATTATCCATCGAGCGACGGGATTCGGACAGGGCGAACATCCCGAACAGGAAAAAGGCTTCACGCGGCGCCGTCGCAATCCAGTTCGGATTGCCGCGGCCGGCATTGAGGAGCGCAAGGGTAGATTTTTCCGAGCTGCGCTTGGCGAGCTTCATCAGGCCGTCCTTGATCTCGAACGGGCTCATATGCTCGAATTTCTTATAGTCGATCTCAGTCATTGGTTCAGTTCTCCTGTGAATCCAGCAGTCCGTGGCAAACCAATTCAACCGGCGCCTGATCGCGCCCGTGGCGCATACATCTTGGCCGGCCCTCGCCGCGATAGGCACGTGTCGACAAACGGTATCGCCGCCCATAGGGCCGGTCGCCGCCGACTGCGGCTTCGCAATCCAGCGTCAGCCTGTCTCTTCGCACCACCCTTCGAGGTCGTGTCATCCCGTCCGCTCTGTGCGGCCGGATCCTGGCCCTTGATGAGCGGGCCAGGATGTCGCGTCTGTCTTCGCAGAGGACCTGTTTTCACCGAGCGGCAACGTCACGCCGCAAGGCCCTCTGCACGGGAAAGCGAACATGGTCGAAGGCGGTCTCGCGCGCCGGGCCATCTGCGTATTTGCGAGGCTTGTCGGCTCAGACAGGGTTGTAACAACGTACAACAGATCGACTCAAAGAACAGTATCTGCGAACAGTATCTGTCCGGCGGTCGGAGCCGATGATCGCAGCCGACACCCGCGGAAATCCCTCCCCGAACGAATTCGCGTCTCTGAATATCTTCATGGCCGTATATAAGTATAAATCAATAAACATACTGCACAGCAGCATTTATTATCGATCTATCCTCCTGCTATTACCAATCATTTCGACCTCCCGTCTATCGAAATCGTAATAGTACGTGCAGATTTTTTCGACGCCCTCCCAATCGAGGTATGTTTTACTTCAAAAGAATAAAGTCAACGCCCGACAAGCTCATATTACCAGCTTGCAACGGACGCGCAAGGGTGTATGTTTCCAACGACTTACTCGACTGATGCGTAACATTTCCGACATAATCCGGCGCTCAGTAAAACCATTTTCGTGCATACTTCTAACTGCGTTCGTCACCTTTTATTCACATGCTCAAGGGCCTCCTGCTATGATCGACTGGTTCGTAAACACACTTCGCACCTATCCCGAAATTGCGATCTTCCTGTCCCTCGGACTTGGTTACTATTTCGGGTCGTTCACCTACAAGGGGCTTGGCCTGGGCGCAGTCACGGCAACCCTGATCGCCGCCGTTCTCATCGGCCAGCTGGGCATCACGATTTCCCCGCCCCTGAAGCCGACCTTCTTCCTGATGTTCCTCTTTGCGATCGGTTATGGCGTCGGGCCGCAATTCGTGCGGGGCATCGCCAAGGACGGCATCCCGCAGGCCCTGTTCGCGGTTGTGGTCTGCTTCTTCTGCCTTGGGGCGGCCTATTTGGGAGCGCTCATCGCCGGCTATGACATCGGCTCGGCGGTTGGACTCTATGCGGGCTCGCAGACGATCTCTGCCTCCATGGGCCTTGCCACGGATGCGATCAACAGGCTGGGCCTTCCACCGGAACAGAGCAAGGCGATGCTGGATGCCATGCCGGTCGCCTATGCCGTTACCTATATTTTCGGCACCGTGGGTTCCGCCATCGTCCTGGCGCTTTTCGGTCCGGCGCTCCTCGGTATCGACCTTGAGGCGGAGTGCAAGCGCTACGAGGAAGAGTACGGCGGCAAGAAAGTCCTTGGGGGTGCCGGCACGGCTTGGCACAACTACGAACTACGCGCCTATCGCATCAAGGAAGGTGGCCAGATCATTGGCAAAACGGCCCTCGAGGCTGAAAAACTCGTGCCCAACGAACGTGTGTTCATCGAGCGCGTCCGTCGAGGCGGCCAGATCACGGATGCAACCGTCGACACCGTCTTTGCAGCCGGCGACGTCGTTGCCGTGGCCGGGCGCCGCGAGGTGCTGGTCAGCCTGATCGGCCCGGTTGCCGAGGAAGTGGACGACCGCGAGCTTCTTGCAGTTCCGACCGAGGGCGTCGATGTGTTCGTCACCGACAAGGCGACGGATGGCAAGACACTCGCTGAACTTGCCACGATGCCGTCTGCACGCGGGGTCTTCCTGCGCAAGATCGTTCGGGGCGCGACGGCGACCGAGATCCCGATCCTGCCAAATACGAAAGTGCATCGCGGCGATATCCTGACGATCGTCGGCAGAACGCAGGATACAGCTGCTGCCACGAAGGCATTGGGCCGCCCGGACCAGCAGACTGACGTTGCGGATGTCGCCTTCATCGGCGCGGCCATCACCATCGGCGCGCTCGTCGGCGCCCTGACGTTCAAGATCGGAAGTGTCCCCCTGACACTTTCGACATCCGGCGGCGCGCTGATTTCCGGGCTCTTCTTTGGCTGGCTGCGATCCGTTCGCCCGACCTTCGGCCGCATTCCGTCACCGACCGTCTGGTTCATGAATTCGGTGGGCCTCAACGTATTCATCGCCGTCGTCGGCATCTCGTCCGGACCGGGCTTCGTCGCGGGGCTCCAGCAGCTCGGCATCAGCCTGTTCCTCTGGGGAATCGCGGTGACGACCGTGCCGCTGGTGCTGGCCATGTATGTCGGCAAATATGTCTTCCGCTTCCACCCTGCCATCCTTCTGGGATGCTGCTCCGGTGCACGAACGACCACAGCCTCGCTCGGCATGATCAACGACCGCGCCAAGAGCCAGATACCGGGGCTTGGCTACACTGTGACCTACGCCGTGGGAAATACGCTCCTGACCATTTGGGGCATGGTGCTGGTGCTGTTGTTGGCATAGCGGCATTCTCAATGCCTGTTGCGCGAACATGCGCGGCAGTTTCGTGCGAACACGCCTTGCTTGGACGCGAAGATCAGGAACGCCTCACGCCGATGCTCTTCGGCGTGAGGAGCAGATCAAACCACACAGTCACTTAGATTCGAATTGCCGACGCAGCCCGATCCTGATGGTGGGCAGCGGACGGCACTCAATCAGAACGGAATTGGGAGGGGCCAATGGCTACCAACACCACACGTGTCGATCAATTTTTGCTCATCCATTCGGGTCGCGCCGACAACTGGCGCGAGATCACGTCGCTTGCCGATGCCTGGGCGGCCGGCCGCGGCGAGCGCGCCCCGCTCGAGGCCGCGCTCTCGGCGTTGGCGCCGGCAGAGGAATATCATGCCTATCCGGGAGCACGGTTGCTCACGGCGCTGGGAGAACGCATCGCCACCAACGATGCAGGCGGGGCCGCAAAGCTTGCGCGGCGGATTTCCAATGGCTTGCTCACCCATGCCTATCGTGGGCGCCCGGGCGAGTGGGACGTCCACGAGGAGATGTCGGCGAACGAGGTGGCTGATATCATGCCTCCCGGGACCGGTGAAACGAGCGCGCGCCGCCCTTATTTCGAAGTTCTGTTCGTCAACAGCCAGCCGGCGGCGCGATGGGCGGCTTTTGCCGCGGAAATCCGCAGGCTGCGCCGACCGGAGGATGCCTTCATCTACGAGCCGATCCTGGTGGGCTCCTTCGAAGATGCGTTGTGCGCCGCGGCTCTCAACCCGGACATTATTTCGGTGGTCCTCGCCGAAGGGTTCCCCTACCGCTCGCGCCATGATGCACCGGTGCTTCGCTCCGTGCTCGATCCGCTTGGCGAAAAAGAAGGGCCTGACATGTCGGCACTTCGCCTCGCGCGCTCCTTGAAGCGGATCAGGCCCGAACTTGACGTCTATCTGCTCTCCGACCGCCAGGTGGAGAAAATTGCCGGCGATCCGGCAGCCGACGCCGTGCGGCGCGTGTTCTATGCGGTCGAGGAGCCGCTTGAGATGCACCTCGCCATCCTCGAAGGCGTGCAGGCGCGTTTTGAAACACCGTTCTTCGACAATCTGAAGAAATATGCGCGCCGGCCGATCGGGACATTTCACGCCCTGCCCATCGCCCGCGGCAAGTCGGTGTTCAAGTCCGACTGGATACGCGACATGGGCGAATTCTACGGCCTCAACCTGTTCCTCGCGGAAAGCAGCGCGACGACGGGTGGTCTCGATAGTCTTCTGGAACCGACAGGCACCATCAAGCGGTCGCAGGAGATGGCCGCCCGTGCCTTTGGCGCCGACCACGTCTTCTTCGTGACGAACGGCACCTCCACATCCAACAAGATGGCGGTTCAGGCCCTTCTGGCGCCCGGCGACATCGCCGTCGTCGATCGCAACTGCCACAAGTCGCATCACTACGGCATGGTGTTGACCGGCGCGCAGCCCTACTATGTCGAAGCCTTCCCGATGACGGAATATTCGATGTACGGCGCGGTCCCGCTCGCGACCATCAAGCGTGCGTTGCTGGCGCTGAGAGCGGAAGGACGCCTCGATCGGCTGAAACTGCTTGACCTCACCAACTGCACCTTCGACGGGCACATGTACAATGTCCGGCGGGTGATGGAGGAGTGCCTCGCCATCAAGCCGGACCTCATCTTTCTGTGGGACGAGGCATGGTCCGGTTTCGCCCGGTTCTCGCCGTTCCTGCGTCCGCGCACGGCCATGGGTGCCGCCGGGGATCTGGAGGAATGGTTGCGGGATCCTGCGTCCATCAAGGCCTATGATGAGCAGCAGGCCGAGCTCGGAGACAGTCCTTCCGATGACGAACTCATGGCCGCGCGCCTGATCCCCGATCCACGGGCCGTCCGCCTTCGTGTCTACCAGACCAACTCCACGCACAAGTCGATGTCGGCGATCCGGCAGGGCTCGATGTTGCTGGTCAAGGACGTAGACTTCCACACCGTTGAAGCCCAGTTTCACGAGGCCGTCTTCACCCATGCCTCGACTAGCCCGAACCAGCAGCTGATCGCGAGCCTCGACGTCGCGCGGCGGCAGATGGAACTCGATGGTTATGGCCTGGTGATGAACGCGATCGAGATCGCGCTCAAGATCCGCCAGGCGATCAATGAACACCCGCTGATCTCGAAATACTTCCGCGTGCTCGGAGCGGATGACATGATACCCGAGGCCTATCGGCAGTCCGGCTTCAAGGACTATCTGGCGCCGGGCTCGACCTGGGCCACGGCAGTCAAGGCAATGCAGGAAGACGAATTCTATCTCGACCCCACCCGCATGACACTGGTTTGCGGTACCGCCGGTTTCGACGGAACGCAATTCAAGGGGTTGCTGGCGAATGAATACGACATCCAGCTGAACAAGACTTCACGCAACAGCGTGCTGCTGCAGTCGAACATCAACAATACGCGCAGCGATGTCGCCCATCTCATTCGTGTCCTGGTCGAGATATGCCATGGCATCGACAAGCGTCTGGCCGATGGCGGGGAGGGCGAGCGCACCGCTTTCGCCGCGCGTGTAAAATCGCTGATGACCGATGTGCCGGATCTGCCGAACTTCAGTCACTTCCACGAGGTGTTCCGCAGCGACGCAGGGAAAATGACGCCGGAAGGCGATATCCGCACCGCCTTCTTCAACGCCTATGACGCTTCGGTGTGCGAATACGTGCCGCTGATTGGAGCCGAATGCGATCGCCGTTTGGCGGAAGGGCCGGACATGGTTTCGGCCAACTTCGTCATTCCCTATCCGCCGGGCTTCCCGATCATGGTGCCGGGCCAGGTGCTGACGCAGGAGACGATCGACTTCATGCGCAAGTTGGATGTGAAGGAAATCCACGGTTACGAGAAGGCGCGAGGGCTGAAACTGGTCAAACCGGACGCTGTCGCGGCCAAGCTGAAACGATAATCGGGAGGCGGGGAGCGCCGCGGTATGCCACGGCGCTCGATCGCTCCACCGGTGTGATTTTCCGGCTTGCCCGTTTTGTTAAATATCGGAAGTCTGAAAGATTTCATCTCCATCCTTTCCGATGATTTTATAGCTCCGGCACGGATTCAATTTGATTTGGCAGGGATCCGAATGAACGAACCAGTTTGAGCGCGCGGAGGTCGAAGATAGAGCGTGCCGGATCAATAATTGCATGGATCCTCGGTCTTACTTGGCCGATGTGCTCGATCGTATCCACAATCCCAAGATCAATCGACTCGACGAGCTCCTCCAGACAATCGGACGCTCCTACGGTAACTTAATTAGCGTCCATACCGGGGATGACGTGTCCGTCACGACGGCGATTTTTCAAAGATTACGACCATCTGGGCAACCTTCTCGCGGGTGCTGTAGTTTTGCCACATTCGATATTTTCGTGTGGCATTGGGATGACAGTTTACCTGATAGAATGTGACATGGCCCCATGGTCTTTTTATGCTGTTTGGCATGCTGAGTCCGTCCGCGGTCCCGAGTTGGTCGGGCGGCTTGGCACCGGAAATTCATGTGTTGTCATTTGACACGATTGGGGATTTGATGACCATCAAGAGCCTTTTGCTTGCTTCGGCAACCGCGCTTGCAGCTTTTCAGAACGCCACAGCAGCGGACGCCATTGTCGCGGCCGAGCCAGAGCCGATGGAATATGTTCGCGTCTGCGACGCATTCGGAAAAGGTTACTTCTACATACCGGGCACCGAGACCTGTCTGAAGATCGGCGGCTACGTTCGTTTCGATAATATGTTGGGTGAGAGCCCCTATAACGGGATCAACGACGGCTGGGTTGGCCATACCCGTGCCACGCTGCGCTATGACGCAGCCTCCGATACGGAATATGGTACGTTGCGTTCCTTTATCGAGCATCGTTGGGATAACACGGATGGCGTGGAGAAGTTTACGCTGATCAGTTCCTATATCGAGCTGGGTGGCTTCCGCGCCGGCTATTCGGATTCGCGCTTCGACAAATGGCTGGATTCGGCCGGCAACATCATCAATGACGATGTCATCGATTACTCGCCAAACCGCACCCCTCAGGTGAGCTATGTCTACAAGACTGACAACGGCTTCGAGTTACTGATTGGCCTGGAAGAGGGCAACGGCACCTATAGTGCCGGCGGCACGACGGTCTACTACAAGGACGAAGACTGGCCGGATCCGCTGGCCGGCTTCAAGTACAAGCAGGATTGGGGCGGCATTTCCGCAATCATCGGCTACGACGCCCAGTCCGAAGAAATGGCAGCCAAGGCCCGCCTTGATCTGACCCTCAACGATGTCTTCTCGATCTTCATCATGGGCGGCTATCAGTCTGGCTGGGATAATGAAGACGGCCCGGCAGGCTCGCGCCAGCGCAACTTCTTCGGTTCGTGGAACGGCGAATGGGCAGCATGGAGTGGCTTTGCTGCCAAGGTAACTGACAAGGCTACGATCAATGGCCAGGCAGCCTATGAAGAAGACGGCACCTTCGCCGCAGCCCTGAACGTGGAATACAAGATGGTCTCTGGCTTCAAGATGATGCCGGAAATAAACTACACCGATTTCGGTGGCGTGCGTGGCGACGGCAATGCCTTCGGCGGCACCGTCCGCTTCCAGCGAGATTTCTGATCAGCAGTGGCGTTGATGCAGGTGCTACGATCTCGACTGATACGAGCTGGCCTCGCCAGTAATTTTTTACTATTGAGGGGTGTCTATGACGCGAACATTGCTTTCGAACATGAATAAATCACAGCGAACGGTCGTGGCAATGGTGATTGCGGCCTGGGGAGCTATGGGATTTTTCGACGTCCCGGCCGCCTACGCGCAAGAAGGTCCTTTTGGCGCGTTTCCGATTGTTATCACATGTGAAAACAAAGGCACCCAACTCGCCTTCTACTTTTCTAAACTCGCGAAAGACGGCACGGCCACATACCTGGCCACAGACAGGCTTGCCGGCACGATCACATTGGGCGGGCACGCACAGGCGGTCGGTGGCTCGGAAGGAGGGAGCTGCTTGGGGAAAACCCTCGAACAGTTGCGGGCATCGGGCCAAGCACACGATCTCAAACCCTAGTTGGCATGGGTATTCCGCGCCAGATGGCGTCCAAGCGGTTAACGGACGGATCGCTCCTGATCTGATCGAGGCAAAAATGAGGAATGGAGCCATGATTCAGCGAGACCCTGAGCGATAAAATATCCTCACCTTGCGCCGCTGGATCCACTCGAACAGGCCGTCTTCGAAATGCTTCTGAAATCTCCGTGAGCGAATGATTTGAGACATTAGCTGCTTGCGGCCATGGTGCCAGCGTGATCGGCAGAAGCCTTCCTGATCGACCTCCAAGCCGTCCCACCACACATAATCGCCAAAAATACTCGGGAATTTTGCACCGATTGGTTTGTTTTATCAGGAGCGTTGGTTATCTTCCCCCAAGCGTAGCCGTTGGGGGAGGGATGTTGCTCCGGAGCTCGTTTTTTTGGGCTCGAGCATGTCCGCTGGCATAGGTTTCCCGAACAAAAAACCCTGAACTTGGCTGCATCCTTCCTCTCGCAGGAAATCGAGATCGGCCATCGTCTCGACGCCTTCGGCAAGGACCTCAATGTCGAGTTCAAGAACATCATTCGGATGGCGCCAGCCGTGGCGGCATTGCTTGACCAGTTGCGGCAAGCGCAAAACGTTGTGCTTCTCTTCGATGGCCGTGACGTCCTGAAAGCCTGTGGGGTCAGCGATCCTCTTTGTCTCGTGAGGCCCGTTCTTTGGTGATTGGTTGACGGGACAGTGGGTTTCCGAATTGACCTTGATCCAGGCGAAACCGTTCCCTTTCGGCGATCATGTCCCGTACCTGGGCGATCTGGAGAGGATAGCCATCACCACCGGTTCTGCGGTTCTTTTCCTCGAGAACTCGCAAGGCACTTCGAAGCGTCCTGAGTTCGTCATCGATATCCGCCACAATTCAGCTCCTTCGCCGACAACATCGCCGCTATGGCGCTTACAGAGATGGCTGTTCATCCATCAAACAACACGGCAATCGGGTCGACCGCATTGTTGGTTCTTTTACCGAGTCAACCGTAGCAGCCGGGACCAGGCCATATCCGCACCTTTTGATTTCTTTGGCAACCGGGCCTTCGGGGCGGAGAGCCATCAAACTCCGTTGCTGGTTGGTTCGCGCGACGAACCGAGGGAGGTAGCTAAGTTCGGTTCCCAGCTGCACACAGTATGTGAATTCAATTTTTGCTAGCATTTTTTCAGTTGTGCAATATTCTTTCTGCTTCAGTTATAGTTGCGGAGGCCTTATGAGTGCGACGCTGAGCTGGATAGCCGAAAATAATCGCCGATGGGTGGGAATGCTTGGTCGGCATCCGGTCGCAACGATCATCCAGTTGCAGGAGCCACAAGGCCAGTGGCTGTGGTCGGAGAACCTTACAAAGCTCGGCGGCTTCCAGCGCTCGCATAGTTTCACCGATGCGCAAAAAGCGGCCGAAGGAAACGTCCGCGCATGGCTTGAGGGTGCTGGCCTACCGACTGCGTCAGGTTAAATGGTCCCGGCATTTGATGGATTTGACCATTCTCGTCTTACGCACTGGGCGGAGCCCGCGACACGCAAGCCCAACTCAAAGGACAGAGACCATAAATCGTCGCATTCCATCGATTTGGAGACGAAGTAGGGTCCTTCAGAAGTTGAGCCGTACGCCAATGACATTTGCATTGGAGGCGCCGTGCATGTCGCCGAGCGTCCCCCAGGCTCCGGACCGGTGGTGAAGCCGCCAGAAGAAATCGACGTCGGGAATGGTGTCGAAGGAAAGGTTCAACTCGGGGCCGAGATAGAAAAGCGTTCTGGCGTCCCCGTTGTGTTCCAGCTCGTTCTGGCGCTCCCGCCCCTCCTGGGTATGCGTGACATAGCTGATGCCAAACGTAAAGGCTGGCGAGATACGGACAGCGTCGCCAATCTCGAAACCGTCGTAGCGCCCGACGAGGCCGCCCCAGAATTCCGCATTCGGATGCCCGCCAAATCTTCCGGCGAGCCCCGCTTCTAGTCCGAACTTGAAGGAGCCCATCCTTGCCGGGAACAACTGGTAGCCGAGGCCGACGATCGGGAGGTCGGCGGATGTGGCACCGAAAGGATTAGCTGCGTGGAGCATGTCCGCGTCGACCATCGCGCCGCCGAAGACGAATACCGCCTGATCGACGTCGTTGTTCTGTGCCTGCGCATCGGTTATTCCCAACAGCGACATCGTGGCAGCGCCGAGCAGCAGAGCAAGCGGGATGGCAGTTGAAGCCTTCATATCGGATCTATTCCTGGACTTCATGTTTTCTCCGGCGGGCGTGTGCATCCACCTTGCGGAAGTCCGCCTAATAATTCTTGAATAGGCATGGCAGCGAGTCCAACAATCGCTATCCAGTCGTGGCCGACTTTCTCCAATACACGCTTCAAGGGATAATCCCGGCAACGAATCATCATGGGGAAGCTATCGTTTTGTTCTTGATAGCAGGAGAACGTTTCGGTTCATTTTAGAGAATAGCTAAAAGCCCTCGTATATGCGTGCCGAAGCCCGCGCCTCCATATGGGAAAGGTAAAACCTGTCACCGAAAATAGCTTCGTCACCCATATTTCGCCCTCCCATAGCTGCTGCAACATTCGACTACGTCGTCGACCACCACGGACGGAAGTTCCTTTCGAGGCGAGCGGTTCGTCGTGCTGGTGTATAGCTAGCCTAGCGACTCGAGGCGCCTGACGACAAGGCGGACTCGCTGTTCGCCGCGGTGCTTCCAGACGGCGCCGGTCAATTGGTCCTGGTATCCAAGCTCGACCAGGCCCGCTTCAACGAGCTGCTGGCAACGTAAGCGGGTCCCGTTCGCGGCTGACTTGCTCACCTTTTCTCCAGGGATGCCTGCAACGATGGCCGCGAGATCAGTAATCGCTATCCAGTCGTCGCAAGAGCGCCGCGGTCGTCGGCGAGGGAGGCGAGTTTTGGCCCACATCGCCTCTATGCTGGACAGTTCGCGGTACCGGTGTCGCGTGTTGACGGTTTCTTATTGACTACGTGCGACAAGACGAGAGGTGTAGAAGTTCTGCGGACGCGCCGGTCGATTTCGCTGCTGGACGTGAGCGCCGCCGGCGCGGTTTCGGGCCTCTGCCGCCGCTCAAAATCGCCCGTTCCTCGATGGGGAATTGAGGACATTGCCCCTTCAGGCTCATGTCAGAAAAGTTCAGTTTGATCGCGTGATAGTGAAAACTATCGCTGGCGAAGGTCCCCGTCTTTGCCGGTGTTCTCTCCGCCTCCAAATCAGGCGGGGTAAGCCAGTGGTTGCCGCAGCCACTGGCTTTTTAATCTCCATCGCCGCGTGGATCCGTCGCCATCGAGGGCGGACGAAGGCTTCAATCACCCACCTGTCTCGTGTCGGCAGGCGGAATAGAGATCATGATCTCCTGATTTGAATGGGCGACCGCCGGTCAATGGTGGTCGCCCACCAGGAAGCAAGGATGGGCTTGCTTCGCTGTCCTCCTGCCCGCGGGGTTCACCTTTGAGCGCGAGGGTAAAGCTAGCGTTTGGGGTTGGGTTGCTAGCACTGTAAATAATAGCTTACGGTTGAAACGGCAAACAGTCCGACAATGGGCGGCTGAGAAAGGGGAGGCCATCCCCAATTGGATTAGACGCGCTGCGCTGTTGTTTGTCCGTGCATAATCCGTTCGGCAACCGTTCGTGCTTTGAAGAAAACCAAGTTTCTTACCATCAAGTGAACAAATTGCGATTCAGCTCGGCGCCAAACGCGGTGATGCCGAACGTCCACCAGCAGGCGATACAATCGTTCGGCGTCACCGCGATCTCGCCCCGTGCGCTATCGCTCAGAAACTCTCAAGCTGAGAGCGCAGCCGTCTCAGCGATCAGGTCAGTCCATCAATGTTTCAGGCACTTGGCTCCCATTTCCATCGCTTTGTACGTCCCCTTCAGGTCTACGACAAATGTTGCCGTGGTTTTCGGAAAAACGATCATTTCGTATTTTTTAGCGATGTCGCGCTTGAAATTCGGGTCGTTGGCCAAGATATAGCCGCCGGAATAGCCACCTTTGAGTTCGCCATGCGTGCTGGTGGCGAGACCGCTATAGAGTTTACCTCCGACGTCAACGAACACTTCCGTCACCGTGCCGTTCTGAAAGCCGATATCCGCCTTCGTGAACACGCCTAGATAACCGACCTCCTGATTGGCTGTGACACCCATTTGGACTGAACCCATGCCGTAATCCCGCACGATCAAGCAATCGCCGCGGGTTTGATTTTCATAGACGGTCCAGCCCTCGACTTCTCCATATTTGACAAGCACGTCGGTTGCACTGGGGACGGGTGTTTGTGCGGTGGTCGCAGTTGCGGATAAGAGCGATGCTGACATCGCGGCGATAACAGTCAGGACGTTTCTCATTGGTAACCCTTTTTTTGTGTGCTGTCTGACTTGATCCGTGGCGAGGATCAGCGCGATCCCACGTGAGAACCAGAAAAAATCAGTGTCAAAAAAACCAAATTTGAGGCGGTCGAGAAATTCTGTGGGCACTGCTCAGGGGGCTCGACTTCCGCGATATCAGATGGTCGGAACTTCACATTCCGGTCGCATGGATCGTAACCGAGAACGAGCCTACATCTACTTCATAAAGAATAGAAATGGAATTTCGGGCGGCGACCCAAAGGCGACGCGATGGGGGGACGAACTACAAGCTCACCACGGCCGGCCTGAACTTCACCAATGCCTAAAAACCGAAAATACGACGAAGGAACGTTCGTTCAGGGGAGGGTGGTTGAAGCGCCGCCAACGCAGCTTTCAACGACGACAGCCTTTTGGCGATCTGGTGGTGTTCCAAGCTGGTCGCGAAATTGTGGAGCAGTCGATCAATGTCGGCACATTCCAACTGCGATTGCGCCATAGCAAATCGCCTGCTGATCTCTGGCTCGGAAAGTTTGTTCATCTCGGCTTCGAGATCGAAAAAACGGGAGAAGAAACTTGGGTGCTTGAAGTCTATGTTCTGAGACAGAAGAATATCTGCTGCCAGGAACGTAATTTTTTGGTCAAGGCGATACTCGTACATGCCTTTGCCTCTTTGAAAATCTCTCCAATATCGAGATATTGAAGCACAGGCTCCGCAATGCTTCCATACGCTAGAATCATTTCTTGCGTGCCCGTGTCGTTTTTGTCACGGCCGGAGGCGACCTGCCTGGCGACTACGATGTTCACCCTCCTTCGCCCTTCGAAACCTTATCGATCGCCAATTGCTGTTCTATAAGGTCTCTGGCGGCGAGGAATACTCCGCTCGCATCGTTGGCTTGGCCCTCTTCAAGCATCAGTAACGCATCCTCATAGATTTCACGTTCAGCCTGCTCACTGACGGCGCCTATTCGTCGAAGATGGGCCATCAGAGCGGCGACGGTTGCTGAAAGGGAAAGAGCAACGGCTCCGGCAGAAAGCAAGGCACGGTCATGCTGCATCGTCAGGGCTCCTTGATGCGATTATACGTTGCGTCCGACACCATCTTGAACGTGCTGATCGTGTCGGCTGCATCGAGCAGGGCGTCTTTCGCCTCGTCGGGCGGTAGTCCCTTGCTCTGGCCGATGCAGTCTGACGGTAGATAACGACGTCTCGGCGTAGGCGGTTCTGCTCGGCGTCGATTTGCTGGTGCATGTCTCGGATCGTGTCGACTGACCGGTCCAGCAATTGGCTTACCTCGGTCGCGCCCAGCGTCTCGACCTCGTTCCCGGCCCTTAAAAGCTCAGCAATGAAGTCGGTGGTGTGGGTCATTCAATCGAGGCTCCCTCCAACGCAAACGATCCAAGGCCGCGCGGCTCATCCTGCCAGGCGGCCTGATGCTATTCGATCTGGTCGTTTGCCTCGTACCACTCGTTGGATTCGGCCTTCAAATGTTCCAGGACAATCCGGGTAACAATTGCAGCTATGTGTTCAAGTTCACGGGAGATTTGCGTTGGGGCAAGCGGTTGCATGCCCAATGCCTTGTCGTTCTCCGACAGCGGAGCGAGGTCGTATTTAAGGCTGAGCGCGATCGCGTTGATTTGGGCAAGATCGCGTAACACCGCTGCGAGGGCTTTGCCTTGGAAGGGGCGATTGGCGTTGGCGGCCTCAATCATCGCCGTCCTCGCGATCATCCCGAATTCCGAACGGATCAAGGCCTCGCAGGACAAGAACGCGATTGACGGTCGCGACCGAAAGGCAAGCCCATAAATCGTCCAGGGCTTCTGCGGCTTCGGAAAGCCGGGTGTCGGCATCGATGTCCTCTGCGAGAAGATTGACGATCTCATCGAACCTCTGCGCCAGCCTCTCGACATCGCGATAAAGTTGAGACGCGGTTTGAAGAGGAAGGTCGGGCTTCGATAGCAGGATCGTCGCCTCTTCGGCTTTGATCCTGACAATCTCGTGTTGTTCCGTCAGTTTGGCATGCCAGTCAGTCGCAATCATCTATCGCCCCACGCCTTATACGCGCAACCTGCCATAATGCACGCGAGTGTCAAGCAAGGCTGTTCCCGATCCGGTACTTCGGGCCATTGGGAGCAAGGATTTTTGCCTTCTGCCCCTGAAATTTCAGGGTTACGTCATTCGATTTTTTCAGCGACGGTTAAAGAGCGCTTATAAGGCCCCAAATTGGTCTTCAGTCACTCCCTGTGAGGACCACTTCACCGAGCGCCCGGTTCCCCAACCGGATTTGAGCCACCCTGCAAGCACTCACGCAGGGTGGTTCCATTTCCTGCGCCGCTGCGATTGGCGTGGAGTAAGGGCCGCCACACCGCCAATGCTGAGACGATCTAACGTTTCTTTTCCTTCGCGTCTGGGGAGTGCGCAGCATGGGCGCCTTCACCCCATCAATTCGCCTGAGATTTATCGCCTGGTTTGATGATATCCGCGATCACCTCGCCGAGAATACGATGCAGGTTTTTCGCGGTTCCAAGGTCGACGAAGCGCTCGATTTTCTCGAACACGAGTGACCACTCAAGCACGGCGAGCGCTACGAGCGCGCTGTTACCGCCTGTCGCAGGGCTCTATGCCTGAGCGCGTCGAGCGCGGTTGCTCGCGAAGCTTTTGTTGCGGCCTGTTTTGAAGCAGGAATGGCGAATATCCAGGGTGTCATCCCTCACGCGAACAATTCCCAAAAAGGAGATCGTACGCCGTAGGCAACCGGCAGCGCCCGAGCAAGGCGGTTTGGCCTTTTGTTTTAGTTAGCTGTTTGAAGGCTGCTAGTACGATCACGACCAGTGCTGGGGCTGCAACGCTTCAACAATCCTCTGCACCCGTTCGATCCTGGCCAAGACGCACCGCTTCCTGGTCCCGTGAGACAAGACGACAGACGCGAAGTTCTATCCCGGGCGGGACTGCTCGAATGCGTCGAGACCGGAGAAACCTGTCTCTTCGGCTATCGAGTTAACCATCACTAGATCACGAAGAAATCCGCGTTGGTGAGTGTCAGATTGGCGCTCAATGTGGCGAAGTGGATGCCCCCACCAGCGACGCTGCCATTGGCATCATAGTAGAGTGCGCCGGTGTCCTTTTCGTAAATGATGCGATCGCTGCTGTCGCCAGCAAAGCCGGTCGAATTCGACGCGAACGCACCGGATGCGAGTGTCCCCACCGCAGCCAGTGCCGTGAAGATGGCGTTCTCAAGGCGGATGGCGTCGGCGGCGACAAGGCGGGGAATATTGGGATTGAAAGCAACGCGGCGGCGACAGCTCCCTTCGCGTCAATGTTTTGGCTCCGATCAACAGGTGTAAGACCTCCCCCAATTGGGTGATGTGTGAATATATCATTTAGCTAAAATACCTCTCATTCTGAGAGATAGCGAGGCGATCGTGGAAACAATTGACGCCGAGTTGGAGAGCGCCTTCTTTGTGTACAATCCGGAGCGCCGAACGATAACGATCGTGCTGGACGATTCCCTCACGGTGCTTGGCCCGTTTAAAAATGAAGACGAGGCATCCACCGCGGCCCTCGAGTTCTGTATGGGACACCACGGTGCCCCTCATCGTTCCTTGAGGCACAAGAGGTTGCGAGCGACGCTCCACTGAGCGATTCCCCATTCCATGATGGCGGTTTCCAGAGCCGGAGTTTGCGACCGTACTGGTCCTCATCGCGTGCTGGTCACGCTGCAAGCTCCAACGGGCCGAAATTGAGCTTCTCTCTGAGCCGCTCCCCCCACCGCATAACGATAACCGGTAGCATTCACAGTTGGTTGCGTGGCCTGTTGAGCCGCGGGGTCCGTGCATCGGGCGAGACTTATGTGAACACCGTATCCCTCGTCACCGACAATGTGGCCGTAGCCTTTTGGGCCGTCTATTGCTTCCGGCTTATTTTCCGTTATTCATATACAAACTATCTCCCCATACGTGCAGGGCGACGATGTTTCACGAATCCGATACTTCAGCGGAGTTAACCGATCTAGCCCACGGCAGCCGGTTCGGAGAGTGTGGATCACAGGACCTTCTGGACCGTCTGGGGACAGCCGTCGCCAACGGCAAGGCGGCTCTCAACTTTGATCCACCTATGGATGCATGAGGCATGGAAAAATCCGAAACCGAGAATGCCATCCGCTCCCTGAGTGCGATATGGTTTCGAACTCTGACCGATAAAGAAATGGATCATCCGACCTTCAGATCGTTTAAAGCCTGGCTTCGACAGAACGGGCATGGCCATACCCTCGACTTCCACTCCGCAGGGGGCGCAGATCATGATGCCGAAGTGTGGTTCAACGAGGCGTTGCGCCGGCGTTGGCGGTGGTAAATGCAGACGCAATCTACGCCCGTGGTGAGGCGATATGCTGGCTTCTGTCGCCCAGCGGTCGCTGCGTTCGGGATTCTAGAAGCTCGGCGACCGCCAGCGGGAAGACGTCGGAGCTGATCGAGAGCAGCCGTGGTCCAACCCGTTGGCGCAGATCCTTTGCCTCTGGGAGATAGACCTGGATTTCATACGGTGTGATCCGGCGTGGTTATCCGTGCGATTTCCGCAAGAAGTTCATCTTCCGAAGTGAACGGTACAGGCTGGGTCTGACCCTTGCCCGATGCTACCGAAATTCGCTTCTGCTTGAGCCGCTCTTTGCAGATGATCCGATACCGCCGACGCACTTCTACCATGTCGACGTCTCCTTCAATCCAGAGTTCGACCAATGCCATGAAGTCCGCATCGCGGTCGATCGCATGACCCGCAGCTGCTTCCGTTGTTATCAGGTGCTGCATTAACGCGCGGCGACGATCCGTGCTCATTATGTTCTCCGCTTGATCCATGAAAAGTCCCGGCGAAACGCCCCGTGCTTTTCACTGCATGGTGAAAATATCAGGCGACCCTCTTTTTGACAGTCCTCACGATCGGCCGAACGTTCGCCAATCGCCTCGGGGGTCGTTGCGGCCTTGCGCAGGGCGGTCATCTGCATCGACAAAACCGTCAGGCCACGTGGCCAGACTTGACGAACGTCCCGGTCCGTATCCGACAACAATCGGGGGTGGGTTCGATCGTTGCCATGATCGGCCGACAGGAAAAACCCCGCCGTGTGAGGGCGGGGCAAAGTGCCATCCCACACTTGGCTGCAATGTGGGTGAGGGGAGGCGGCGTCCCAGAGAGGGAAACCAGAATGAAACCTTAGGTACCGCGGTGTGGAATGGGAAGCCTGGTTTTCCCGATTCCGGTACGCTGGCAAAAAGAAACCCGCCAAACTGGCGGGCGAGAAACAGAGGTGCGCGTACGTGATACTTATCGCGCTTGGCAACAGTGTGCTTCATGAACTGTAAAGAGCTGGTAAAGGGAGGCGACGTTCTGCGGACGCCCCCCAGCCCGATGTGGCTGCTGGATGTGAGCACTGGCGCCTCGGTTTTCGGGCGTTTGCTCGCTGAATTTGCCGCTCTCGTCGATGTTGAGAGAACGGGCGATTTCGTTCGACGCAATCCAAAGCCATTCCAGACCCGAAAGTGCTTGTTAGTAGCAAACAGGCCGGCCCCGAGTGCAAGGGGCCGGTCTGCCCGTGGTTTGAGCTCGAGAAGGACCTATTGCCCCCGATCTCGTTAGACGACCCAGTCGTTGATCTGGACGCTGTCGACCGAGAAGCCGTTGAAGTGGAACTCGCCGGTTGTGTCGACCAGCGACAGCGTGTGGGTGCTGTCGGTGTTGTCAGCGTAGCCAGCGATGTTCACTTCGTAGTGATACATTTGGCCGGCGTTCGTCAGATCAGAAGCGTCGATCTGTGCCACCGTCTGCCCGTCGATCCGGAATTCGAACGATTCGTTGGCTGGTGTAAAGTGTCCGTCGAAATCCTGCTTGGCGATATCGAACGACAATACCGCTGTCTTGCCGTCAACCGGCGCGGTGCCATCGATGAAGTCGTGGCTGATGTTGATTGGGCCTGGGCTGTTCTGGGTGTCGAGCCAGAAAGCCTGCCCGGTGGCGCCCGAAGTGGTTTCGACTTCCAGATAACCGTCGGCACCAAGCTCACTGTAGGCAGCACCAGTCCAGCCGTGAGCCGCGTTGAGGTCGACCTGCTGCCACACGCTACCGCTGGCAACCCATACATGCTCTGCCGGGATGTTGTCGAAGTTCTCGGTGAACAGATTGCCGCCGAGGTGCGGCACGACCACCGGGTCGGGAGCCGAGACGTCTACATGGGCCTGAGACCACGTGCCCTTGTTGCCAATCTGGACGAAGTAATTGATATCCGTGGCACTCTCACCGATATCGAACGACACGAAAGCGGTTCCGGCAGCGTTGAGGTGGGCGGTGATACCATGCGCGGCCAGATAACTGACCTGATCACCAATGGACGGGATACCAGCGGCCGGTGCGCTGTCACCGAAAAAGAACTGCGTGCCGATGTTGACCTTGGCAGCGCCACCCGGATCATTGGCCAGCAGATCGCTGATGGTGAAGTTGAAGTCGCCGTTCAGACCGACGACGTCGTCTTTCGCGGCGTTGTTGATAAGAGCCGAAGGGCTCGTTGGCGTTTGTGCCATTTTGTTATTTCCTCCCAATGCGAGGGCTGTGTATTCCGCATAGGCCCAACCCGCCGTCGCCCCCTTCACGACGGGCTTGGGTTTTCAGGTAACTCTATGGGGATGCGGTGCGGGCGGCGTGGCCAATGACCGACCGTCCGAGCAAACTCGCAGTGCCGACCAAGTTCACTTTCAAAAGACCGCAGGACGCGTAAAGCATTTCGAATTCGTGCCCCCCAGCACAAATTGCAGAAAAACTATCAAATCTTAAATAATAATTTACCGAATGTTAAAGATTTGCTTACGAAATCCCCGTGGGAAACGCAAGTGCTTTGTGCGGACTTCAGTCGCCACCCCTTCATCAATTAGAGGTACTAGCCAACATGGGCTAGTACTCAGGGCCAGCAATTTTGGACAGAATATAATCGCGAGGCCCTCGCTGCGAAGCGGGGGCCCTATTGTTTCTCCTCGCCATAGCTGGCCACTGGATGCCCCTTGCATCTCCACTCGCTGACGTACAGGCCTCACGCCCGCATTCGAGATGCATCGGCGAGATGCATCGGCCTATTTCAACGGCACGAACAGTACCGCGACCGTCTCCTGCTCCGATACTTCCGGCAAGAAAGCGAGGCGTTGGCACTAAAGAGGGTAATCCCTCCTTTCTTCGCCGCTGACCGGCCCCCAGTCGCGATAGGGTAGCGAACTGTTGGCTCCAGATTGTCGGTATGGCTGAGGACGCGCTGTACCCGTCGGGGTCAACCAACAACAGGCGCTCGAAGGGGTCCGGCTATCGGGCCGCAACTATCGGCAAGGTGCCTCGAACCGGCGACCATAGCGATCGCGGTAAATGCAATAGCCTCGGTGTTCCTGGGAGTGGCCAACAAGTGCGCCGACAACACCACCAGCCACCGCGCCAATAGCCGCGCCTTCCCAGCTATTGCTGACAGCGCCGCCAATGATTGCGCCGGAGCCTGCACCGATTGCGGTGCCTCGTTCTGTTTGCGTGCATGACGAGAGAATCCCAATCATTCCAACCGCAATGATAAGCTTTTTCATACTTCCAACCCTTTGACCTTTGCATGATCTCAACCCGGCACAGCATCTGCGCAATGGGTGACATTGTCGATAGTGCCACAGGATCGATGCGAGTTGGTTCAGGGTTTGGGTGTCGAGTCATGTGCATCGTCGGTTTCTTGTCCAATCCCGTGAGACAGGACGCGATAGGCGCGGGGTTCTGCGTGCGCGCCAATCCCGCCTATGCCCTAAAAACCGAAAATTCGACGAAGGAACGTTCGTTCTGGCAACGGCTCCGGCGGAAAGCACGGCAGGGTCATGCTGCATCGTCAGGGTTCCTCCTATGTCGTTGCCTACGCCCAGTTCGAGCTGGACAATGGCCGCCTTGCGATCCCGACCGACCCGGCCCTGAGTGATGAGGCTCTGAGCGCGGCGCTGCTGTCGGCAGCCAATAAGGACATTGGTGTTATAGGGCAGCCGGGCGACGTGATTGTGGCCGATCCGGAAGTAATGGCATGGGCGAAGACCGTTTTGGGCGTCGGACCTGCTGTTGGCAAGATCGACCAGGTGCGTGATGTCTTGGCAACCGAATAACGTACCCACGAACCGCAGATAGCCCAAGGCGAGGTCGATACGGCGCGGGGCAGAAACCGAGATGTCAGCAGAACGACCGAGCCACGTACCTGCACTTGCACAAGTACCGAAATCCCCGGCCCCGCAAATGCGGAGCCGGGCATTACAGTTCAGCTATTTCTTGTCGACCGCGGCCGCTGTCTGGTTCTCTCCCTTCTCGCGACCGAGTCACCGCGTCAGTCCTCCACGATCTGCCAATCGTCGTTCGGATTGAAGGTTTCGATTTTCGACGCGATTTTCGACGTGTCGTCGCCCAGATCGGCTTCATAGACGATGCCGTTCTTGTTGACGACGAAGGTCTTGACCCCGGTTATGCCATAATGGACGGGCCAGGCCACGAGGCCGAAACCGGCGATCATGTTGCCGTTGATGACATAGTCATAAGCGCCCCCGGCAATCGCGTCGCCTTGTCGGGTGAGGATCTTGTATCGGTAGCCATTGAAGCCTTCGCCTGCCTTGGCTGCCTTGAGCGCATCCCCGCCGGCAAGTGCTGCGCCGGCCGGGCTTTCCTCGCCGTCGAACGCCTCGGCTGGCCAATAGAGGCCGTCCTGGGTGCCCTCGGTGCTGATTATTTTCTGCGCATATTCGAGAACGCCATCGCCATCGTGATCGGCAAGGGCATATTGCTCCTGTGCTCCGACATAGTCGCTGATGGTGTCGATGGTCGAAAGTTCATTTTCTCCAACCCGGCGATTTGCGACCTCCTCAAGCCCGACAAAGGTATCGAAGGCCCATTTGCCGTCGTCACCCTTGGAGATCGGGAAGGGGAAAGGCCAGCGCTCGTTGCCGATTTCCAGAACCTTGCGGTTGTTCACATCCGTGAGATCAAGCTTTTCCTTCAGGCGGGCTTTGATGTCTTCGTAGGTTTCCGCCACGCCACTGGCCGCCTTGGTTTTTGCGGCATCGAGACCGAGCAGGGCGGCGAGCTTGTCGATATCGCCACCTTCGACGGTCGACTTGAACGCCGCGACAGCCTCTTCGGGGGTGGCGAAAGTCGGTGGTTCCTGTTTCGACGCGAAGTCCGAAATGGACATATTGTCGTCAGCGGTCTGCGCGTTGACAACCGGTACCAGCGTTGTGCCTGCAAAGACTGCGGCGCAGGCCAACGTGCGAAGAATAGTTCTGTATTCTGTTTTCATCGTCGTTTCTCCTTTGCGCCCGAATTACCGGCGACGTCCGCCGCCACCGCCATGTCTCACCACCTTATGACCGCCACCACCGCGATGGCCGCCGCCCATCGACTGTCTGCCGCGATTGGATGACATGTTCGTTTGGTGGCGATTGCCTGGATTGCCGAGCACGGAGTTGTTTTTCGGGGAGCGATTCTGGGTACGAGCACCTGCCTTTGGCTGCTTGACCTGCCGGTTGACTTGCTTGTTCGAACGGTTTGCCCCCTGTGAAGCTTTTGGACGATTGGCACCAGCGTTCTGTGCTTTGCCCGGCCGCTGGTTGGCAGCGTTCTGCCCCTTGCCCGGTCGCTGATTTCCGGCATTAGCGCTCTTGTTGCGAGCACGATCCGCATCGACCTTGCTCTTGCGAATGTCGTTTGTGGTAACCTTAGGCCGATTGTTGGCGATGGTGTTACCGCCGTCGCGACGCAAATCCTTTGCCTTGACACCGATGTTGTTTTCGCGATTTCCCTTGAAATCGTTACGCATCTTGGTGCGATCGATATTGTTGAACTGGTTCTTGTCGAACTTGATCTTGGAACGGTCGACATTCTTCCAGTCGACATCACCCATCTTGAACTTGTCGCGATCTATATCGACGTTGTTGAAGCAGTTGTCGCAGTCGATATCGACATCGCCGCCGCCCCAGTTTCCGCCCCATACACCCCAATCGTCCCAATCGACCGCTGAGGCCCAGATTGCACCCGTCACCGCGCCTGCAAAGAAGGTTGCCGTCGGGTAGTAATAATTGGGGTAGGGTTCAGGATAGTAGCTGATCGGAGCCGGAGCATAGCTCGGTTCATAGAGCATTTGCGGCTCGTATTGCGGCACGTAGACCTTTTCGGGGTTCGTGGACTGGATGACGACATTGTCGCCCTCATTGACGACGGTAATCTTGTCGTCACTCTTGATGACGTTGTCGGCGACCGCCTTGTCGCGCAGCGTCTGTATGGCGATCAGCACATCCTTCTGCTGATAGGTGAGGGCGCTGCCGAGCGACTGTGTCCACTCGAGGTCGTCGCTCATCATCTTGACGACCTGGGGGTAATTCAGAAGGGAGATGACGCTGCCGTCCCAGCTGTCCTTGGGCTTCAGGTCCTTCTTGGCCTTCGATTGATCGAGGAACCGCTGCGCCTCCACGATCTGCAGGGGGAAAATCGAGGCGGAGGTGATGACGGCGACCAGCTCGTCCGGATAGAGGGCGATGCGGGCGACGAGCACCTCCAGTTCATCTTCTGTCAGAAGATCGGGCGTGTCTGCATCAGCATCTGCGCTCGGGGCAGCTGCTGCGGCCTGGGTGTCCTGTGCCCTGGCTGCGGGGATTGAAATCGGCGCAGCTGCGACCGACAGCAAAAGCGCTGCCGTGCCGAGTGAGCGTCCGATAAGGCTGAAAATGTCTGGCATGCTATCAACTCCTAATCCGTGGATTCTGAATGCACCTTTTTAAGTCATGCGTCGATGGGCGAAACCCTGCGGCGATTGCAACAATGGATGCGAAGTATTTGTTCCCGCATCTGGGGGGCGGGAAGGGTGATGGCGGTCGGATCGATAGGTTCGGCGCTGACGGCGATCTCGTCGGGACCGGTGGTTTTCGCAGTATTGCTCACGCTGATGCAGGTGGTCTCCGCCGGGGTCCTCTATTCGAGGGCCTTCACCGCAATCGTGCAGGCTGGAGGCAGGAAATCGCAGACCGCGATCGTCCATCTCACCTTGATTGCGGGTTTGGCCTCGTCCCTGTTCTGGCCACTTGCGACATGGATGCACGGCTGGATGTCCTGGCGGGAAGTCTTGCAGATGTACGCCGCCATGAACCTTCTCGCCTGCCTGATCGACAGAGATCACATAGCACGCGCGCTTGAACGTGAGCTGCTTCAATAATACGGGGAAATGCACTGCTGACGCGGACCACTGTAGGGCTGGAAGCTGTTGTCGTAGGCACTATACGAACGATAGCGCGAGTAGCACCAGTCAACGTGGGCCGAGGTTGAATTCGAATAGGCCGGACGCCGTGGCGACGCAATCGATCCACCGATGATAAGGCCTGTTCCAAATGCTGCGAGTGGATACCACCAACCGTCACTATGCTGATGGTAGCCGTTCCGACTATAGCGATAGCCCCTGTAGCCGTTGTGATAGCCGTATCGTGTACCAGTGCTGTAACGTGTACCGTTGTAGCGGTTATATGTGCGTGCGTGCGGCGGGCCACCGGAGTGACCCGGCTTGTGGTGAACCAAGTCCACGCCCTGAGCGCTCAAATCCGGCACCTGTATCTTTAATACAGGCATCGCTTGGACTGGAACCACACCAGAAAAAGCCGTAACAACCGCAATTAGCATTGCACCAATCTTCTTCATCCCAATCACCCAACTTTTTTTCCGTCGTTCATTTTGGGACGCTTGGCATGAACCCAAGATGAATGTGGCGATAGTGACGGGGTGCACCGTAACCGGACCTGAAGGGCGCAGTCCACGCGATACCTCCCGCCATTTTGAAGCAATGAGGGTGGATTTTACCACCAATACCCCGTATCAACCCGCGCAAAAAAGCTGCCCTTACAGTTGGCGAATAGGCTTCGACTGCAGAATGTTCAGTTAAAGAAAATGCTGGCTGCGCGTTTTGAGCGCTGATGCGATCTCCAAGCAGGTGCCTCCATAATCACCAGGACGGCATCCCTACTACGATCATATTTTCATTCGACGTTGTTCCCTATATAGAATAGTATTTCAATAGAAGCATCTGACTGCCTTGGGGAGGGACGTGAAAAAAGTGTCGAAAGATAACCGTGAAATTGAGGCTGCGGGCTCGCTTCAGGAGGGTTCTCCGCTAAGAAGCGCTTATTCGTCCGAGTTACGCCAAAGCGGAAATCGGTGGTTGTTGACGGCGCAAGACGATGACGTTTCTCCACAGTCTCCCGCGCCTGGACTGGTTCCTGCAGTGGAGAACGCGATTGGGATCGTGAACTATATCAACCGCGCACCGGCTCACATGGCATCCCTTACTGAGATCCTGAGTGTACTTCCAATCTCAAAGAGCCATTGTCATTCAATCTTGAAGACGCTCACATATTTCGGCTGGTTGAAATTCGATGCACGCACAAAAGCCTACCAACTGAACTCCGGCCTCCTTGCCAGTGCGTCCTCACTTCTCGGCTCACCAGTGCTTGATGCCATCCGACGTGAGCTGCAACTTCTCGTTCAGCGTGCGGAGATACCGGCTGTGCTATCTCAGCCTCAGGACGACGATACATTTATTGTCGTCGATAAGTTCAATGGCGCCCAATCGATGGAGGTTTCCTTTCCCATAGGACATCACTTTCCGCGCGATGCCACGGCAAATATGCGGGCATACCTTGCCTGGCAGCCTGAGACCGAAATCGACCGCTGGATGAAAAGTTGGCGCCCAGTTCGCTATACGTCGACGACGATGATGACTGAGAAGGAAGTAAGAGCGGAGATCGCCGCAACCCGTAAGCGCGGATATGCCAGAAGCATTGGCGAGCTGACGGAAGGACTTATGGCGCTCGGAATGCCCATTTTCGGCCGTCACGGGGAGGTTATTTACACCTTCACTTGCTCCGGTCTTTTATCGACAATAGCCCCGCGTGAGGAGCTTCTTGCGCGTGAGCTCGTTCGAACGGCCGTTTCAATCAACCAGGCAATTTTGGGCCGCGTGCCGAATGACTTTCCAGCCGGCTGAGGAAGTAGGCCATCAGACAGTGGTATCGGCTGCGCATTTTTAAAGAAATCTTCGATTGACAATGCTGCACGTGCGATGGAGTATGTCTGTGTTCTATGGAGAACAAAGTTCTGCATAAAGAACAATTTATAAAGAGGCTGAGGGGCCTCAAATCTCAAACTGGGAGATTACAAATGAAGAATTCGAAATCTCGGCGCACCATTATCAAGTTGTCGACCTACGCGCTTCTTGCGACTGTCGTGGGCATCCCGAACTTTGCCTTCGCCGATGGCAAGACACTCAAAATCGGCCAGCTTGGCGTAATGAGTGGCGCGGAGGCCTCATGGGGTCTGGTCAACAAATATGCTGCAGAGGCAACGGCCGCCATGTGGAACGAGAAGGGCGGCATCGATATCGGCGGCGAGAAATACAAGATCGAAATTGTTTCAGTCGACGACCGAAACGATCCAAAGCTTACGGTCTCCGGTTCCGAACGCTTGATGGGACAGGAAGGCATTCGTTACGTTATCGGTCCGAATACCGATGTGACGGCAACCAGCGTCCGCCCGATCGCCGAAAAATACAATGCAATTTATTTCCCTTACGCGTCCAGCCGCTCACTTTTCACCCAGCCGGCCGAGAATGCGGTCATGGGAATGGTGGCGAGCTATCAGGTCGCACCGGCCATCCTTGAGCTTCTGCAGAAAGAGCGGGGGGTGAAAAAGGTTGCTTTCGTTGCCCGTAACGACAGCGATGGCCTCAGCAACCGAGACGATGGCGTCGCTGCAGCAACGAAGCTCGGTCTTGATGTTGTAGTCGCTGATGCAACTTATGAACCCAATGTTACAGACTTCTTCCCGATTATGTCGAATGTCGTTGACAAGGCTCCGGACCTGATCTTCCTGCCGGCGTCTGCACCATCCAATACGCCGCTGCTCATGCGCGCTGCCCGCGAGCTTGGCTACACGGGCTTGTTCGCCAGCGATTCCGGCCAGGATATCAAGGTTATCAAGGAAATGGCCGGTGAGTATGGCGATGGTCTTATCTCCATCGGAGGTGCATCCACTCCCGAAATTCGCAGCCAATACATGGATGCGTTCATCGAGAACTATACTAAGGTTGCAGGTGAGTGGAACGACGAAGCCGGCACCAAAGTCTATGCACTTGAAGTCATTCTTGCCGCGCTCCAAGCCGCAGGGCCTGCCGCTATTGACGATGCCAGCCTCTTCAAGAAGCAGATCGCGGACTTTTCCATGCGCAATCCGTTCTTGAAGGCTGACAGCACACTCAGCTTCACCGGCGAGGCTGACTACGGCCAGAAGCGGCAGATCGGCGTGCCCCTTGTATTAACCGAGACCAAGGGTGGTGAGTTTGTCACCATTTCCATCGGCGCGGTGAAGTAGCGGTATCGACAGCGCAAAGCAGCCAAACGCAATCGACGAAAGAACGACATGGAACAAGTCATCATAAATGGCGCGATCCTATCTGCCAACTATGCGCTGATTGCGCTTGGCCTTACTCTAATCTTCAGCATCATGAACGTGCTTAACTTTGCGCACGGTCAGATGTTCATGATCGGTGGCCTGGTAGTCTACTGGGTGTGCACGGTGTATCAAATGCCTTATGGCGTAGGCCTTGCGGCTGCTGCCATAGGTGTCGGCGCCGTGGGAATGGCGATGGAAAGAGGCCTTTTCCAGCGGGTCATGGGCTCGGCGACGCGCGAGGAGAACTCTATGCTTCTCGCCGTTGGGACCGCGTTTCTGCTGGAGAATGCTGCGCTGTATCTCTTTGGAGAAAAGCAACGCGGCATCCCACCGATGGTTCAGGGCGTCTACCGTATTGGAAGCGCGTTTCTTCCCGCAAATCGGCTGATGGTTTTTGTCATTTCGTTGCTTCTAATCGTTGTCGTTCTGTCTTTCGTCTACTACACCCGCACAGGACGAGCCATGCGCGCTCTGGCACAGGATCGTGCCGCCACCACGCTGATGGGAGTAGACGTCGGTCGTATTAGCATGTTCGGCTTCGGGCTGGGTGCTGCGCTGGCGGCAACTGCCGGCGGGCTGCTCATTTCCGTTTCCGGCGTGAACGCGGGTATCGGCACGGCAATATCCACGAAGGCCTTCATCATGATCATGATCGGCGGGGCCGGCGTCATCGGAGGGGCCTTGTTGGGGGCTGTCGTTCTCGGGTTTGCAGAAGCCATAGGGTACGCGCTCTTTCCAGGTTCCGTCACCTATCTGATTATCTTCGTCGCTCTCATCGCGTTTCTCTTGGTGCGGCCGCAAGGGATCATGGGCAAGCCCTGGGGCTGACCATACGAGCCTTCGCGAAACTAACCCGTACCTGGCAAGGACGACCTTATGTCAAAATCATTTTCCGGGCCGCTGCATATCACTTCTACGCTTCTCCTTGACGGCAAGATCGGTTTTCGGACGATCGGCATTCTCGCGGTCTTACTCTATGCGGCGGTACCGCTTGTTCTGTCCGGCCAGGCCTACTGGCTGAACGTGATGACCAATGCCACGTTGCTTTCGTTTGCCAGCCTGGGCGTTTGGATCACGTTTGCCATCGGGCGCGTGAATATCGGGCAGGGCGCTTTCGCGCTTTTGGGAGGGTACACCTCAGCTATCCTGTCGACGGCGTACGACCTTTCCTTTTGGGTCTGCCTGCCAATTGCCGCACTGGTCGCCGCTTCTGTCGGCTTCCTTATTGGTTGGCCTTTGCTCAGACTGCGCGGAATATACTTCGCCATGGTGACGCTTAGCTTGACGGAGGCGATGCGCCTTCTATTCCTCAACACACTCGGTGCAAACGGCGGCGGTATCCTCAACATTCCTCGTCCAGCGGGTCTGTCCACGCCCCTAGCGTTCTATCTTTTCGCCGCAACGTTATTGCTGCTGGGTTATGTCGCGGTCTGGCGGCTTTCGAACAGTCGGATCGGATGGGTATTCCGTTCGATGCGCGAAAACGAAGAGCTGACGATGTCTATCGGCATCGACATTGCGCGCTATCGGGTTCTCGCTTTCGTTCTCTGCTCTGCCATGGGTGGCATCGCCGGCGCGTGTTTCGCAGCTCTGCAGCAGAACATCTATCCCGCGACCTACAACGTCTCCGATTCAATCAACTTCATGCTCTATTGCTTCCTCGGTGGACTTGAATATGCATTAGGGCCGATCGTCGGCGCATTCGGTCTCGTCATCGCCTTCGAGTTGCTGCGCTCGATTCAGGAGTACCAGGCGCTGCTGTACGGCATCCTGATGATCGTCGTCATGCTTTTTCTGCCCAATGGCCTGCTCAGTATAGGCGCGGTCTTGCGCCGTGGAGCGAGGTGATCCCATGAGCTTCCTCGATGTTCAAAATCTCACTATGCGCTTTGGCGGCCTAACCGCGGTAAACGATATCTCCTTCAGTGTATCGAAAGGAGAAATCCTGTCGGTTATCGGCCCGAATGGTGCGGGCAAGTCTACGTTGTTCAAGTTGATCAGTTCTTTCCTGAAGCCAACGTCGGGCCAGGTCCTGCTCGATGGGATAGTCATCAGCGGTAAACAACCGCATCAGGTGGCGCGGACCGGTGTCGTGCGGACGTTCCAGGAAACGACGGTGTTTAAGGAAATGACGGCGCTCCAGAATGTGGTCGTCGCTCATCAGCTTGGGCTGAAAGCGACGCCCTTCGGAGCCTATTTCTCCACGTCGGCGGCGCGCATCGATGCGAAGGCTTCCGCTGAAAGCGCCGCCGAAATCCTCGATTATCTGGGTCTCGGTTCGATGAAGAGCGAGCTCGCGCGCAATCTTCCTCAGGGACATCTCCGCGCCCTCGGGATTGCGATCGCGCTTGCTGCAAAGCCGCGTGTGCTGCTGCTCGACGAGCCCTTCGCGGGCATGAATTCGGAGGAAACCGACCGTGCCGTCCAGATGGTGGAGGGCATACGCAAGCGCGGGATCACCATCTTGCTCGTTGAACATGATATGCGCGCCGTTATGCGCATCAGCGATCGCATCGTCGTTGTCAGCTTCGGTTCGAAGATTGCAGAAGGTTTGCCGGCAGAAATTCGTGCCAATCCAGCTGTTATCGAAGCATATCTCGGTCAAGACGACGAGCAGATCGGGAGCTTTTGAGGCATGGCCGTTAGCAGCACGAAATATTTTGAGGCGCGCCGGATGAGCGTTCGCTACGACCGCGTAAAAGCGATTGCCGACGTGAGCATTGGCTTTGATGCCGGCCAGATCATTTCTTTGATCGGCGCCAACGGCGCTGGAAAGAGCACGAGCCTGAGGGCCATTACTGGCCTGGCCAGTCTCACCGAAGGCGAGATCTGGTTCGATGACCAGCGCATCGACAAAATCCCGGCAGCCAAGCGGGTTGCGATGGGCATCGCCATGGTGCCGGAGGGACGTCGCGTCTTCCCGCTCATGTCGATCAGGGACAATCTTCTGATGGGCGCCTATACACGCCGCGATAATGCAGTGAAGCGCGATCTGGAACGTATTCTGGACCGCTTTCCCCGGCTGCGTGAGCGGTTCAAGCAACAGGCCGGGACATTGTCGGGCGGCGAACAGGAGATGCTGGTCATCGGCCGTGCTTTGATGTCAAAGCCACGCCTTCTCCTGCTGGATGAACCATCGCTGGGACTGGCACCTTTGGTCGTGCGCGACATCGCCCGCCTCATACTGGAAATCAATCGGGATGAAGGCACGACCATCGTATTGGTCGAGCAGAACTCACGTATGGCGCTGCGTATCAGCCAATACGCCTATGTGCTTGAAAACGGGCACATAGGCCTCGAGGGAGCGTCCCAAGACCTCCTCAACGACGAAAAAGTCAAGCAACTTTATCTCGGTGGCTAAGGGCCTCGACAGCGGTAACGGAGAAAAACATGCCAGGAAAGATCATACTAGCAGTAGGCCAACTCGGTCCAATCGCACGCAGCGACAGCCGCGACCAGGCCGTGAAGCGACTTGTCTATATGCTGGAACAGGCAGCGGCCCGAAATTCGGATTTTATCGTTTTCCCGGAGCTGGCACTGACCACGTTCTTCCCACGCTGGCATATCACCGATGAAGCCGAGCTGGATGCGTTCTACGAGACGGAAATGCCAAGCCCAGTGACGCAGCCGCTCTTCGATGCCGCAGTAAAACACGGAGTCGGCTTCAATCTTGGATTTGCCGAGCTCGTGACAGAAGGCGACACGAAGCGACGCTTCAATACCTCCATCGCTGTCGACAAAGCCGGAAAAATTGTCGGGAAATACCGAAAAGTGCATTTGCCTGGTCATAAGGAATACGAAGCTCATCGCCCATTCCAGCATCTGGAAAAGCGATATTTCGAGACCGGTGACCTTGGTTTTCCTGTTTTTGACATCGACGGTTTCAAGACGGGCATGTTCATCTGCAATGACCGGCGCTGGCCGGAAACATGGCGCGTGATGGGTCTCAAAGGCGCGGAATTGATCTGCGGTGGCTACAACACACCGTTGCACAATCCGCCGGTCCCGCAGCACGACCAACTCAGCTCCTTCCATCATCTTCTTTCAATGCAGGCAGGTGCTTACCAGAACGGCGCGTGGACTGCGGCAGCCGGGAAGGTCGGTATCGAGGAAGGCTGCATGTTGCTGGGGCATTCCTGCATTGTCGCGCCCACGGGAGAGCTTGTGGCATTGACCAACACGCTTGAGGACGAGGTCATCACGGCCGCCGCCGACTTCGCCCGCTGCCGGGAGATCCGCGAGAACATCTTCAATTTCGATCTGCATCGTGAACCGAAGAACTACGGGCTTATCGCCGCCGTCTGATCGGACGCCGTTCTACAAAGAAAAATTGTCACCGCCTTCGCATGAGGGAGGCGGAACGAGAGCGGCATGGCCGCTTACATGGGCGACAATGAGAAGAGGGAGAAGACCATGCGCGCGATCCTGCTCGAACAACCCGGCGAAGCACCGGGTGTCCTGCGCATTGCCGACATCGCTCCACCCGTTGGAGGACGGGGCGATATCGTTGTCGCCGTTGCCTGTTGCGGCTGCAACTTTGCCGATACGATGATGTGGCGTGGGACTTACCCTCATCCTGCACGCTACCCACTTGTACCAGGTTATGAAATTGCTGGCACAGTGATAGCCATCGGCGCTGCCGTCCAAGACTTTTCAGTGGGAGACCGCGTGGCGGGATATGCCGAGGCGGGTGGCGGCTTCGCGGAGTTCTGCGTCGTACCGGCCGCTGCCGCGATCCGCTTGCCAGATTCCGTGCACCTTGAAACTGCGGCGGCCTTCCTCATACAAGCACAAACGGCCTGGCATCTGCTGCATACGGTATCGACTATTCGGCCGGGTGATGTCGTCCTCATTCATGCGATCGGCGGCGGTGTTGGTCTCTACCTCACCCAACTCGCAATCCAAGCAGGCGCTGCTGTAGTTGGGACAGTGGGTACTCCGGGCAAACAAATGCGAGCACTCGAATACGGAGCAAGCCTCGTCGTGAACCGCGGGGAGGCGGATTTTGTCGGAGAGATCCGCAGCTTTCTTGACGGCCGGTACTTGGACAAGATTTACGATTCCACGGGGGCGACGATTCTTGATCGCAGCTTCTCATTGCTTCGTCCACTCGGGCAGATCGTCAGCTATGGCGAGGCGGAGGGCCGACCGCTCGACAATCTTTGGGCACGCCTCGTCGAGAAATCGGGCACCTTTTCCCGCTTTCATCTCGGTCATCTCGATTTCACCGGGCAGGCCTGGCGTGATGGTCTAAGCCTCACCCTTGCCGCAGTAGCCGACGGAACACTTCGCGTGCCCGTCGAACGCATCTTTTCCTTCGAACAGGCACAGCAGATGTACGAATGTCTCGAATCCCGGATGGTTTCGGGAAAGCTTCTGCTTGCTGTCAATCCCAATTGCAATCAATAGCCGGAGCTGAAGTCATGGCAAACTACGATCTCGTCATCCGCGGTGGAACCGTCGCCACCGCAAGCGACACTTTTCAAGCAGATGTAGCGGTTTCTGACGGAAGGATCGTCGCAATCGGCGAAAATCTCGGGGGTGCCGCAAGAGAAGTTTCTGCAGTAGGGCGGCTCGTTCTGCCAGGTGGCGTGGATTCTCACTGCCATATCGAGGAACCTCAGGTTGGCGAGATCCAGAATGCCGACAGTTTCGTTTCCGCTACGTCCTCGGCAGCGGCCGGTGGCACGACGACGGTAATCTCGTTTTCACAGCAGACCAAGGGCAGCGGCATTAGCGATGCTTTGCGGGACTATCATCGCAAGGCGGCCCTCGCGCTGATCGATTATTCTTTCCATCTCGTCGTGACCGACCCCACGGATGCGGTGTTGGAAGAACTGGTGCCGCTCATCGAAGAGGGACACCGGTCACTGAAGATCTTCATGACCTACACGAATGTTGTTCTCGATGACGAACAGACTTTGCGCGTGCTGGCGCTTGCCCGCCGCACAGGTGCGCTTGTCACGGTCCATGCGGAAAACCATGCAGCGATCATGTATTTGACACGCGTCCTCGAAAAGGCGGGGCTGACCAGCCCCAAGCATCATGCCTGGGCCAAACCCATGCCGGTAGAGCGTGAGGCCTGCCACCGCATCATCATGCTTTCTGAGCTGCTTGATGTGCCGATCCAGATCTTCCACGTCTCCGGCGCAGAGGCGGCCGAAGAAATCCGCCGGGCGCAGAACCGCGGCTTGAAGGTTTTCGGGGAAACTTGCCCGCAGTATCTGATGTTGACGGCCCAGGATCTTGATCGGCCGAATTTTGAAGGCGCAAAGTTTCTGTGCAGTCCGGCGCCGCGTACCGAAGCCGATCAAGAGGCGCTGTGGGACTACATCCGCACCGGTACGATTGGCGTCGTTTCTTCCGACCATGCACCGAACCGCTTTGATGACCCACACGGCAAAAAAGTCGGCGGTGAAAATGCACCTTTCAGCGCTATCCCGAACGGCGTGCCAGGGCTCGCGACACGTCTGCCAATTCTCTTCTCAGAGGGAGTAAGCAAGGGTCGTATCGACCTCAATACGTTTGTCGCGCTCACATCAACAAATCCGGCAAAACTCTTTGGCCTTCATCCGAAGAAGGGCACGATAGCTGTCGGGGCCGATGCAGACATCGCAATCTGGGATCCGGAGCGCCAGGTAACGATCCGTAACGACATGCTACATCACCACGTCGACTACACCGTCTATGAAGGTGTGAAGGTAAAGGGCTGGCCAATAATGACGCTCTCGCGCGGCGAGGTCATATGTGACGAAGGTGCGGTCGTCGGCAAGTCCGGTCACGGACGTTTTCTTGCGCGCGGCCCCTATGAGGCTATCAAGCCACGAGGCAAGCATGTAACGCCCTTCGATCCCGTAACGGGCAGCGTTGAAACTGCAACGCGCTGAAAGGACAAAGTGATGAAGATAAAGGTGATCAATCCGAACACGACGCTAACGATGACCGCAAAGATTGGCGAGGCAGCGTCTTCCATTGCTTTTCCCGGGACCGAGATCGTGGCGGTCAGCCCGAATATGGGGCCAGCCTCCATCGAAGGTCATTATGATGAGGTCATCAGTGCTCTCGGCGTGGTTGACGAGGTGCGTAAGGGTTCCGCTCAAGGCTTTCACGGCTATCTTGTCGCCTGCTTCGATGATCCGGGTTTGCATGCAGCTCGAGAAGTTGCGAATGGCCCCGTTGTCGGCATCGCAGAGGCTGCCATGCACATGGCATCCTTCATCTGCGAAGGTTTTTCCATCGTCGCGACCGGCCACCGCAATCGCATCATCCTCGAACATCTCGTGCGTGCTTACGGCATGGAGCACAAATGCCGAAAGGTTCGCACGACCGAGTTGGCGGTACTGGACTTGGAAGTGGAAGGTTCGGAAGCACGAAACGTCATTCTTGAAGAATGCCGGCGGGCAATCGCAGAAGACCATTCCGATTGCATCGTGCTGGGCTGTGCGGGGATGGCCGATCTGGTTGATTACATCTCTCGCGAGCTTGGCGTGCCTGTTGTCGATGGCGTGGCCGCCGGAGTGAAGATGCTTGAGGGCTTAATTGGCATGGGGCTTAGCACCAGCCGAGCCTGCGGCTATGCATATCCAAATCTTAAGCGATACGACGGGGAAATGGCACGTTTTCAGCCCTGAAAGAGACCGACCAAAGGAGTGTTCATATGTCGAACGCACAAGCTCATGTAACCTCGCCGTTGTTTCCCGCACTCATTGATGTACGTGTCGACAGCCGCACGAAGGGAATGCCCGGAAATCTGCCGGCTATGCCGCTTGGCGAAATCGGTGCTAAAGGTTGGAACCTGCTGAGAAGAGACCTTCCGACACCGCTTGCTGTACTTGATCGAGCCGCGGTTATGCAAAACAGCCGATGGATTTCCGCGGTCACAACATACTACGGCGTTTCGCTTTGCCCCCATGGCAAGACGACAATGGCGCCGCAGCTCTTCCGTAAACAGCTTGATGACGGCTGTTGGGGCATTACCCTCTCCACCCAGCATCACGTTCAGGTGGCCCGTCACTACGGCGTATCACGAATTTTTCTGGCCAACCAAATACTGGACACCGGCTTTCTAACCTATATTGCGCGAACGCAGATCGAAGATCCAAACTTCGAGTTCTATTTTCTCGTCGATTCGGTTGAGGGAGCCGAGCTGCTCGACCGAGTTGGAGCCGGTATTGCGGGCCATCGGCCATTCCAAGTACTGATCGAGCTCGGGTCTCATTTCGCGCGAACCGGCTGCCGCACCGAAGCCGAGGCACGGGCTATTGCGGAACGCATCGCCCGGATGCGCGGCTCGGCTGTTCTGGTCGGTATCGAAGGTTTCGAGGGCAGCATCCGCGGAGCCGATCGACCCGAGATTGAACGCCGTATCGAAGAATTCCTCGGCTTTATCAGGCGCACTGCCGAAGCTTTTGCCGCTTCCGATTTGTTCGGTGGACGGGAAATTATGCTGACGGCAGGTGGGTCGGCTTATTTCGACCTTGTTGCGAAAGCATTAAGGCGCGTAGTATTGAAGAAACCTACGCGTGTTGTACTGCGCAGTGGTTGTTACATCTCTCACGATGCTGGCATGTATGAGCGCGAGATCGCTCGCGCGCTGGAACGTTCGCCTGAACTGGCAAAATTAGATGCCAAGCCCGCTCAGGCGCTGACAGTTTGGGCCACGGTGCAGTCGCGACCGGAACCCGGCCTTGCCTTTCTTAACGCTGGCAGACGTGACGTTTCCTATGACGCGCATCTGCCGCGCCCGCTTCGCTACGCCTCGGGCTCACCTGCAATGGCTGTGGCAGGACTGCCCAATGGACACGAGGTAATCATGCTGAATGACCAACACGCCTACCTCAAATGCCCCGAGGACAGTCCTTTGCGTCCGGGAGACCTGGTAGAGCTTGGAATCTCCCATCCCTGTACGACCTTCGACAAATGGGACGTTCTCTGCGTTCTGGATGAGAGTTTTGATGTTGTCGACGCGGTGAAAACATTCTTCTGAGGCGAGGACAAGGCAATGCAGAAGCAACATATCGTGCTGGAGGAGGCGCCCAAGCGCGCCGGCCCGTATTCCCATGCGGTAATCGCCAATGGTTTCGTCTTCGTGGCAGGCCAGGGGCCGGTCGACCCTACAACGGGGGAAATGCCGGTTGATTTCGGGGCTCAGGTGCGGCAGGCCCTTCGCAACATGGAGACGATCCTAAAGGGGGCCGGCAGCGGGCTTACCGAGGTGGTGAAGGTCAACGCCTATTTGGCAGACCTTTCAGATTTTGAGCGTTTCAACGTAGTTTATTCGGACTTTTTCAAAGAGGACTTCCCTGTCCGAACCACCGTTGGCTGCACACTCAACGGCATCCTCTTCGAGGTTGACTGTGTCGCAGTTCTGGCATCGCGATAGAGGTTCATAGATCATTCATTCTGAGGTGGGAGGTCGGTAGTACGCTTATCGCGGTCTGGCTCGTCATATTGTAAAGACACTCTAAGGCTCGGTTCGCCGCCATCTTTCGGTTCCGTTCTCGAGGCCGAAGCAAAAAATATCAAGGATAACCACCGCGAAATTGGGGGGCTTCCAAAGTAAGAGCGTGCGTTATCGTGTTCGAATATTTCTCATGGAACTTCCACCATCTATTAGTGTTTCATAATGCTGGTGTCGGTCAATTCGACGCTGGTGCTTGCGCGCTTGTAGATGAGCAGCGGAAGCGAGCCAGTGGCCGCCGCCCCCACAGCCACTGGCTCAGGAGCGGAAGCAATCGTTTCAGGCCTGCCGGCCCAGGACGACAAGTCAAGATTTAGCGATGCCGATAAGCGCCAGGATGCCGCATCCCACTATCGCGGCCCAAGATGATGCTTGCCCACTCCATGACATTATTGTGAGTGACATCAGCGAGCACGCCGATAGCGAAGGCCATGGTGCCATCAAGCTTCTCCGCACCCCACGCGATTATTATATCGTTGATCATTGTTCCCCTCCCGCCTTCCGGCAAGTTGGCACGACCGGGAGCACGTCGTCAATTTCAGGCCGTCGCCCTTTTACCACTCACACTGGCAGCCTCGATATTCAGGGGAATTGGAGATTTCACATTATCATTCGCAGGCCGTAGATCAGGCCGGAGCCAATAGAACTCTGACCATGATACGCGGCGGCCCTGAAGGGGTCGGTCGTTCTCGGTAAGCATGCTCATGTGGATCTCCTTTTAGTTTAACTTTGGTCTTGACATACTAACGTATTTACGTTAGTGTCTAATCATCGAAAGGGAGCAAGCAAATGACCAACGCATCATGAAAATCAACATCACCAAGCGCTTCGATGGCAACTGCAAGGTCTACGCCTTCGATGTCCGCATTGATGGCGAGGTCTATCGAGAAGTTTCAAAGGATAAGGCCTATACGCTGATCATGCAGGCTGACGACGTTGCCCGCGAACTTGACTTCATCGTCGACGTACATGGGCAGCAGTACCTGCGTGCCGCATGACCAGAGAAGAGTTCAAGGCTATCCGCAAGCGACTCGGCTTCACTCAATCCGAGCTCGCTGCGCTTCTGGGTTACCATTCCGGCGTCCGCATCTCTGAGTTTGAACGGACAAAAAACCCGATTTCCGTTCCTCGCCTTTTGGCACTGGTCATGCAGGCGCTGGATAGCGGGTGGCGGCCGAAGGGTTAGCCTTCACCTATACATGGTGGTGCCGTGCTTGGTGGTGTAGGTGCGCGCTCACTATCCAGATTGGATAGTGACTTACGGATTGCACCAACGGTGGTCGGGCTCACTCCAGCCCTTCGACCAATCTCGTTATCACTCCACCGCGCCCACTCGGCATCCTGAAGCAGCGTAAGAACGGCACGCCTTTTATCCTCGTTGGTACGGCGGAGACCGTGCTGGCCGTTGGCGCCTAGCAATCCCACCCCGCAACGCCTATATCTAACGCGATGGCATGTTGAGCCGTTTGCGCCCGTGCCCCGAAAATCCAGGAGACAGATATGACTATTGAAAAGCCGGCACCGGCTCCAAAAGACGTGATCACGTTTGCGAAAAAGCACAGGATCGAAATTCAGGATGCGCAGAAAATCCTCACTCAATTCGGAGACGATCGCAAAAACGCAGACAAGGCGGCTCGCCGTATCGCTGCGTGAGGGCCGAAGTTGGTCGGGACAAGGGAACTTAATGCCGACTTGCCGGTATAGCTATGTCACCTCCTTGGTGATCACCGGCCTTATCACCCGGCGAAGGAGCCGAGCGCGCCCCATGCGGTCGGCTCCTTTCTGTCAACAAACTTCGTCCGTAAGGTTTCGGACCAGGACGACAAGTTCCTTCTCATCCGTCATTCCGCTACGGAAAGCATGCATGACAACAAGCGCTAGGTCTTGGCCTTGCCCCGCGTCAGGGTCAATTTCGCGACGTGCGCATTCTTCATCGAGAACCCTTCTCATCATCACCAGCGATTCGTCGCCGATTGATTGTCCGTAAAAGGACATGGCAATCACTCCTGTTGTGGGCGAAAGCACTATGATCTTTCAAGCGCTGATACCCTTAAATTGGCAGCGACCAACTACTATGCGCTTTTGCTGCTCTGATAGGAAACGCATTCGTTTTGGGAGATGCGTGAGGCGATTGATGCCGGCTGATTATCATTCGCTGGCCGCAGATCGGGGCGCAGCCGATAGAACTCCTGCCAGGACAAGCGACGGGGCGCGCAATGGCTTGTCGGGGCTGATGTCGACGTTGTTCATGTGAATTCCTTTTTCTGAGCAATTCGCCAAAGGCTGCTTTCAGTCGTCGCTATAATCTCGCCGCCTTCGATCTCCTTAATTACGACGAACTCTAGAAAGTCCATTCCCACCAGTCTCGGTCGCCTATAGGTTGGCGTCGCTCTGGTTCACCTGGTCAATTCGGCCTCAAGGTTGGGAAATGCCGAACCCTTGGGACGCCATGGCGGGCGATTACAAGACACCGAATGGATGGATCAAACTCCATACCAATGCCCCGCATCACCGCGCAGCGGCGCTATCAGTGCTTGGTTGCGAACCAAGCCGCGAGGCTGTTGCGGACATTGTCAAGACATGGTGTGGAGACGAGCTTGAAGAAGCGATTGTCGCTGCTGGTGGCTGCGCCGCACGCTTGCGGTCTGTCGAAGATTGGGCTGCCCATCCGCAAGGCGAAGCTGTTTCGGCAGAAAAATTGATACTTTGGGATACACCCGGCAAGCGGATGGCAAACGAATGGCAGCCCTCTCCCGCTCGCCCGCTTTCGGGGCTGCGTGTGCTCGATCTGCGGCGCGACAATCAGGATGAGAATCGGCCTCTCATCCAGATCGCCGCGCTATATCGATCTCACCCGCGTTCTTGCGGGGCCTGTGGCGACGCGATTTCTTGCTGGATTTGGCGCGGATGTCTTGCGTATCGATCCACCCGGATGGGATGAACCCGGCGTCATCCCCGAAGTCACATTGGGTAAGCATTGCGCAAGGCTCGACCTCAAGACGCCATCTGGGCGTAATGTCTTTAGTGAGTTGCTCAACAAGGCGGACATATTGGTTCATGGCTATCGCAGCGACGCACTCGAAGAAATCGGGTTCGGTACCGCAGCGCGACAGGCCGTTCGCCCTGGCCTGATCGACATATCCCTCGATGCTTATGGCCATAGCGGACCCTGGGCACGGCGGCGCGGCTTTGACAGCCTCGTCCAGTTTTCGTCCGGGATTACTGCAACGGGCATGGATTGGCGCAGCGCAGACGCTCCGTTCTCGCTTCCCGTTCAAGCACTCGATCATGCTACAGGCTATCTCCTGGCGGCTGCCGCAGTTCGGGGTGTGATCGCAAAATCGACAGGCGCAGGCCCAATAAGTGCGCGGCTGTCTCTGGCCCGCACAGCAAAGCTCCTAGTTGATCACAAAGACAGCCCATCCAACGCCAGATTTGCACCGTTGATGGATGAAGACTTCGGCACCACCGTTGAACAAACAGATTGGGGACCGGCGCTGCGCTTGCTTCCACCGGTCAACATTGCTGGCATACCGATGAACTGGACACGGCCAGCAATAAAACTCGGTTCAAACGAGGCGGTCTGGCTTGGTTGAGTGAACGGTGTACCCGGCGCTTCGCAAAACCGTTAGTTGCAAGAATGGCATCAGGGGAAGACTTGCGCGCCTTCCCGCTCGAGGAGAGTGCCGGGGACGAGCCATATGCCGTGATCTCGCGCGGCGAGAATAGCGACGCCCGATCAGTGTCCAATGCCTACCTAAAGTATCCCGATCGGAAAAATCAACGAGAGAGATTTGGTCGGAGGTGTGAACTTTTGTTGCGAGATTCCTCATGGCCTGAGCACTTGTAGTTGGTTGGGGCAACCGGTCCTGTTGTTGGTCCTCTAGTGGTATCACATTGATATAAAAACATAATGCTATGTTTTTGCGGGGCTCTGTTGTCATCTAGTTCGGTGGGAGAAATTTCAATGAAGGCTATTGCAATTTCATACAGAAAGGTGTTTCACTGTCTAAGGCGCTTACACAGGGAGGTGAAGTTGCAAAATTCGACGCACAAGGCCGACTTGCCTAAACAGGGGCGTATCTCACTCGCTACCTTCACAACTGCACCCGTTTCGCGCCTCGGCCACACTCCCCATTTAAATTCCCGACGGCGGCACGACGGGTAGCGCAGACCAAACAGCAAAGCAGCGTCAATTTCACCGAGGGCATGACCCGCGGGAGGGATTTTGCGTCCGACAGACAAGGTTCAAAAAGCGTTGAAGCACAATGGTCCCCATGCTCAAACGTAATTTAGAGGGGACCAACTTTTAACCGTTGGAGGAGTCGATGGGAATTTTCAAAACTTCCATATTGTCGTTTGGCGCTATGATCCTTGGATCGCAGCTCGCTCACGCCGAAACGCTTACGATCGCGACAGTCAACAATGACGATATGATCGTCATGCAGAAGCTGTCGGCAGAATGGGAAAAGAGCAGCGGCAACAAACTCAATTGGGTCGTGCTGGAGGAGAACGTGCTGCGTCAGCGCGTCACGACAGATATCGCCACCAAAGGTGGACAGTTCGACATCGTAACGATCGGCGCTCTTGAGACGCCAATTTGGGGCAAGTCAGGGTGGCTGAACCAACTCGACGATCTCGGCGACGACTACGACTACGCCGACCTGTTTCCGTCTGTGAAGAACGGCCTTTCGGCCGACGGCAAGCTCTACGCCGTTCCATTCTACGCAGAAAGCTCGTTCACGATGTACAATACAGACCTGTTCGAGCAGGCTGGGCTGAAGATGCCGGAACAGCCGACCTGGACACAGATCGCTGAGTTCGCGGAAAAGCTGACTGACAAGTCCAAGGAACAGTATGGCATCTGCCTTCGTGGCAAGCCGGGCTGGGGCGAAAACATGGCGCTCATTACGCTCATGGCGAACGTCTGGGGGGGTACATGGTTCGACAATAACTGGCAGCCGCAGCTGACGTCCGAGCCGTGGAAGAAAGCAGTCAATTTTTACGTTGACACGATGAACAAGTACGGTCCTCCAGGAGCGACCGCAAACGGCTTCAACGAAAACCAGGCGCTTTTCGCGGCAGGTCATTGCGGTATCTGGGTTGACGCGACTTCCGCCGCGGGCCGTCTCTACAACAAGGACACCTCGAAAGTCGTGGACAAGGTCGGGTATGCAAAAGGTCCCGGCGAGGTGACAGATGTCGGCAACGGCTGGTTCTGGGCGTGGGCACTTGCCATTCCGTCTACGTCCACAAAGACCGACGCAGCAAAAAGCTTCGTCAAGTGGGCGACGTCTAAAGACTACGTCCAACTCGTCGCCAAGACGAACGGCGTCGTAACCTCGCCTCCAGGCACGCGTAAATCCACTTATACGGAAGAGTACCTGAAGGCCGCGCCCTTCGCGGAGATGACGCAGAAGGCGATCCTCACCGCAGACCCGTCCAAGCCCACACGCGACCCAGTACCATACACCGGAATTTCGTTCGTCATCATACCTGAGTATCAAGGTATTGGAACGACCACAGGGCAGGCGATCGCAGGTGCACTCGCTGGACAGTCTTCGGTCGATGACGCACTTCAGTCCGCTCAAGACAACGCGGTCGAAGCTATGACGCAGGCTGGTTACATCAAGTAACATCCAATGCGTCCCGACGCCCGGTCGCTCACCTCCCGCGACCGGGCGTTTCTACCAAGAGGCGTGCGAGTAATCATTGGAGTACACTGAATGGCAGCCCGCTCAAGAGACGTGAGAACAGGACCGCTACTTGCCCCGGCAGTCGGCGTTCTGTTGTTTTGGATGATCGTGCCGTTGGCGCTTACACTCTGGTTTTCATTCCAGCGATACAATCTCCAGAATCCATTGATCACCGGTTTTGCGGGAATTACGAATTACAGGCTTCTGCTGTCTAACGCTCGGTTGTGGATTTCCATTTTCAACACGCTCGTCCTTGTCAGCAGTGTTCTGGGTATCACCGTGGTCGCGGGTATTATTTTCGCGGTGGTCTTCGATCAAGACTTTCCAGGCCGGAACATCGCCCGCCTCCTTGTCACCGCTCCGTTTTTCATCATGCCGACGGTCAGCGCATTGATCTGGAAGAACCTGCTGATGCACCCGGTGAACGGGTTCTTTTCCTATGTTTCACGCTGGCTTGGCTTGCCGGTCGTCGATTGGTTCGTCCAGGCGCCGATGTTCTCGGTCATCATGATCGTTGCCTGGCAGTGGATACCTTTTGCCACGCTTATTCTTGTGACAGCCATGCAGTCATTGGATCGAGAACAGCTTGAAGCGGCCCGCATGGATGGTGCGAAGGGCTTTTCAATGTTCTGGAACATCACTCTGCCGCATCTCCTTCGTCCGATTTCGGTCGTCGTCATGATAGAGTGCATTTTCCTGCTCTCGGTCTTCGCCGAAATTCTGGTCACGACGTCGGGGGGACCAGGTCTGGCCACGACCAACCTCAGCTACTTCATCTACATGCGCGCTCTTCTGCAGTGGGACGTCGGTGGGGCTTCCGCGGGAGGCGTGATTGCTATCGTGCTTGCAAACATAGTCGCCGCGTTCCTCATCAGAACCTTTGCGAAAAATCTGGAGCGCGACTGATCATGAAAAAATCGAGAAACTCACTCATTGCGGGAATCATAGGATGGACGTCCGCTGTCGTGATGTTCTTTCCCATCTTCTGGATGGTCCTCACGTCCTTCAAAAGTGAAATCGACGCAGTCGTACCATCGATATTGTTCGAACCGACGCTTCAAAGCTATGTCGATGTGAACAGTCGTGCCAACTACTTTCACTACGCTCTGAATAGTCTGGTCGAATCGGTCGGCTCGACGGTTCTGGCTTTGATTATCGGACTGCCCGCGGCGTACGCCTGCGCGTTCTATCCTGGCAAGCGAACCAAGGATTTGCTCTTGTGGATGCTGTCTACCAAGATGATGCCGGCAGTTGGCGTGCTGGTTCCGATGTACCTTCTTTTCAGGGATGCGGGCCTGCTGGACACACGTATCGGGCTCGTGATCCTATTTACGCTATCAAACCTCCCCATCGTTATCTGGATGCTGTACTCGTTCTTCAAAGACGTGCCTACGCCTATCCTTGAGGCGGGAAGGATGGACGGCGCTCGGTTCTGGACGCAGATGCGCTACATTCTGATCCCGATCTCACTGCCAGGAATTGCATCGACCGCTCTGCTGTCCATCATCCTTTGCTGGAATGAAGCGTTCTGGTCGCTCAATCTATCTGCCTCCCAGTCCGGTCCCCTGACGGCTTTCATCGCATCCTTCTCAAGTCCTGAGGGACTGTTCTGGGCCAAACTGTCGGCGGCCTCTACGCTTGCGGTCGCCCCAATCCTCATCATGGGATGGATCACGCAGCGACAACTGGTGCGAGGCCTCACCTTCGGAGCCGTGAAATGATCGAACTACAGAATTCAAGGAACTACTCATGGCAAACCTGAGTCTGAAAAATGTTACCAAGTCGTTCGGCGCCCTGGAAATCATCAAGGGCATCGACCTTGAGATCAAGGACCACGAATTCTGCGTGTTCGTCGGGCCTTCCGGCTGCGGAAAATCGACTCTTTTGCGCATGATTGCCGGTTTGGAGGAGATTACGTCCGGAGATCTCCTGATCGCGGGCAAAAGGGTGAACGACATCCCGCCCGACGAACGCGGTCTTGCGATGGTTTTTCAAAGCTATGCCCTCTATCCACACATGACCGTCCGGGAGAACATGGGATTCGCACTCAAACTGGCAAAAGTACCGCAGGCCGAGCGCGACGCCCGAGTGGAACGGGTCGCCGATCTACTTGAGCTGCGACAATATCTGGATCGCAAGCCCGGTGCTCTCTCTGGAGGGCAGCGCCAGCGTGTTGCCATCGGCCGTGCCATTATCCGCGAACCATCGATCTTCCTCTTTGACGAGCCGCTATCCAACCTCGATGCAGCTTTGCGGGTCCAGACACGCATCGAACTTGCTCGGTTGCACGAGCGCCTTGGTTCAACGATGATCTACGTGACGCACGACCAAGTGGAGGCGATGACGCTTGCGGACAAGATCGTCGTCTTGAAGGACGGCAGGATCGAGCAGGTCGGCAGCCCGATGGAGCTTTATCATCACCCCGTCAATCGTTTCGTGGGCGGGTTCATCGGCAGCCCGAAAATGAATTTCATAAAAGGGTCGGTCATCTCTGCATCCACCGGCGGCGTCGAGGTTTCTCTCCTTGGAAGCTCGCGCCTGACCGTACCGGTGTCGCCAAACAAAGTCGCCATTGGCGACAGCGTTGATGTCGGCGTGAGGCCTGAGCATCTCCGACTGGACGACGCAGGCCCGCTGACTGGCGGGGTGATCGTCGTCGAGCGGCTTGGCAGTGAGACGTTTATTCACGTTGAACTTAGTCCCGACACGATCGTGATCGCTCAACTTGATGGCAGCAGCAGTGTACGCGTCCATGACCGAGTTCGTCTCGCGGCGACGGCGGGCTCCAGCCATGTTTTTGCGCCTGATGGCGCCGCGTTGCCATCGCTGACGACCCACCCGCTTGTCGCTGAACATATCTGAAGTTTGGAGGTTCCATGTATCTTGAGAAAATGCGCCTGGACGGGCAGACCGCCTTCATCACCGGTGGTGGCCGCGGGATCGGGCTTGCTGCCGCCGAAGCTCTTTTCGAAGCCGGCGCGCACGTCATCATCTCCGACGTCAACGACGAGTTGCTTGAAAGTGGTCGCGCCTACCTCGCAACCAAGGGCTATGCGGCAGATGCCGTCCGTCTCGATGTCACGCGTCCAGACGATGTGGCGGCCGCCGCAAAGGCAGCGAACGAACGACACGGTTCCGTCGACATCCTTGTGGCAAACGCCGGAATTGCTTGGCCGGATACTCCAGGGGAAGAGATCGCCGACGACAATTGGAGGCGGCTGATCGACGTCGATCTCAACGGGGTCTACTGGTCCTGCCGTGAGTTCGGAAAACACATGCTCGGTCGTTCTAAGGGCGCGATCGTTACGCTCGGCTCTATCTCGGGACTGATATCCAACAAGCCCCAGCGGCAAGCTCACTACAATTCCGCCAAGGCCGCGGTCCATCATCTGACGAAAAGCCTTGGTGGCGAATGGGCGGAGCGGGGGGTCCGGGTTAACTGCGTCGCACCGACTTACGTTGACACGCCGATGTCAAACACAAGCTTCGACGACCCGGAGCGAATGCCGATCTGGATGGATTTTACTCCCATGCGGCGTGTCGCAAAACCGGACGAAGTGGCATCCGCGATCCTGTTTCTTGCGAGTGGTGCTTCCAGCGCGATGACTGGGACGGTAATTCCGGTCGATTGCGGCTATACGATCTGGTGATCGCTGGGGCAGGGTTAGCTCGCCGCGATCTCACGTAATGCGTTCGCGATGGCTTTTCCGTCGTGCTGGCCCCTGTTCCAGGCGTCTTCGTACTCGCCGATGATCACGGCGGGCTGATCGCAATCGTCGGTCTCATGTGAAAGGTAGGGGAAGGCGCCGACCGTCTTCTCGAACGGAAAGAGCACCCTGTTAGCGAGGACATGTGTCAACAGTTGGCGGCGAGACCTATCGTCCCGCTGCCATTGGCTCCGACACGCCCGCAAAATGTCACCAAGCTTTAGATCGGTGGTTTCCGGACATTGGAGAATATTGCCGATCCAGACACGAGGGCAATTCACTTTCAACAGTGTGGTGGCGATTTCCTGGATCTGTAAGTGCGGAAGGAGGCTCGTGAAGACGCTTCCGGGGCCGAAGGCGATCAGATCTGCATTCGCGAGGGCTTCCAGGGCCGCGGGATTAGCTTTCGGCCGATCGTTCGAAGTCCTTGAAAGCTCGACATAGTCGATACCGATCGTTGCCTCGTCTTCTGACAGCTTGGTAATCGCATCCTGCCGCTCAATCTTTCTGCCGTTTTTCAACGTCGCGGTGAGGACGAGATCGTTCTCGAGAGACGACGTCCATACATCGCCGACAACGCTGCAGAGCTTGCGGAACACGAACACGGCGGTGTTAATGTCGCCATTATGGGCCAGACAGGCGCCGGCAAGGATGAAGTTGCCGATGCTGCCGTTTCTGTAATCGAAGCCCGCTCCGACCGTCGACGCAAACGTCTTCAGATAGTTCAGGATCGCCCCTCTCAAGCCGGGGTGCATCCGTTCAAGCAAAGGGTGCCGCGCCTCGGAGTAAAATTGAAATTCGGCGCGAGCGACGTCCATCCCGAGATTGCTCGACAAACGGGCGTTGCAAATCTTGACAACATCTCCCGCTCGTCCTTCACCATGCGCCATCGTCATCAGGGCCTGGCGAAGGTCGCCCACAGCAAGGAGGCCCACCTTCTCGCGGATTAGCTTCGAGCTTCCCCCACTATCCCAGCTAGGCACGACACGTGTCAAATGTGCGTTGCCGCAAAGCGCGAGGTTGATCGAGCGACAGGCGCTTCCTCCTGAGAACAGGACAATTCGTTTCAATGCTGCTCCACGGATGATGGCGGCGACGTCGTCAGGTGCCGAGTTTCTGTTCAAATGAGTCCGTTATCCACGTCAGAACCGTATCCGTTTCTATCGGTGTCGTAGTGTCAATATCGAACACGGGTCCGAGACCGCAAGGCCTCGCCCGTCGAGCCAACTCGATGAGTTCCGGCACGTAGGCCAATCCGGGATGGCCGGGCAGCCGTCGGCCGCTGCGTTGTCCATATCGCTGGCCGATTACGTCGGGAGGGGCATGGCACCACAGCTCCAGCACTTCCGTTATACCCGCCATTGCGAGATGTTCGCGCAGGACGTCGACGGGTTGAAATCCGAACCAGGCATCGACAATGAACGTCGAACCAGGAGGGGACTCTTTGATGATTGAGAAAATCGACTTGTAACTGGCACGGCCGAGGACACGATTGAACGGCCGATCGACGTTCTCGATCAATTCGAGAAATGGGTTCTTCACGGTGTCCAGCGCCAGGATAGGCCAACCGGTTTTCTCGGACAATGAGCCAGCTACTCCGCTTTTTCCGGAAGCGGGAACCCCGTTGACCATGAGGAGCCGCTTAGCCGTTCCGTGGTTGGAACGCGACACCACTTCGAGGGCGGCAAGCCCTGATCCGATTACGCCGGCATCGTCGCCGAGCTCTGCAAGGCGGACCGGCACTTGATACCAGGTTTGAAGGTCAGGAAGAAAATTCAAAGAAGCGACGGCGGCCTCACCCATGCCCCCGCCCAGCACGAGGACGTCGGGATCGAAGGCTGCAGAAAGAGTGTTTATAGCGGCACGTAGAGGCCCGCCCCACGCGCGCATGACGCCGATTGCTCGCTCATTGCCTGCTTCCGCGCTTTCGCGAACGTGCTCGAAACGAATTTCGGGCCCATAACCGACGTCGTTCAGATGGCGTCGCAATGAAGTGCCCGACGATTCCGTTTCGATACAACCACGCTGACCACACGGGCAAGGCTGCCCATTTAAGTTGACCACCAGATGACCGAGCTGACCCGCACATCTCTTGCCGTTGACAATCTGGCCGTCCTCCATGACCGCACCGCCAATCCCAGTGCCGATCGTCATCATGACGGCGTTGCGCAATCCTCTGGCCGCTCCGCGTCGCGACTCGCCGATGAGTGCCATGCTGCAATCATTGGCCACCAAGGTCGGGTGACCAAAACTATCTGCAAGCTCGCGTCTCAGATCGACGCCGGAGAGATCCAGGAAACCGCCTGAAATGATCTCGCCCGTCCAGCCGTTCACTCGTCCGGGGATGCCGACGCCGATGGCCCGAGCGCCGTCTCCATCCATGCTTCGAACCAAGTCCCTGATCAGTCCAAGCGCCGTTGTCGGATCGCGGCTTCCGGCGATTGACCGCCTTTCAAGGATCTCTCCTGAGGGAGAGATCCTTGCTACCCGCATATTCGTGCCGCCAACATCAATGCCGATTGCAAAATCTTTTGGAGACATTTCGTTTGCGAACCTCAGGCAGCGGCACTATCGGCGCGGTAGCGGCGGATGATATTCTGAATGTCCTGAAGGCGGGAGATCGCGATTGTCGAAAGTTTCTCCTTCGAAACCTTGCGGTCGAGCGAGATGCAATCCTTCCAGAGAGACCTTCCTGCGATGACGCCGGAGGCACCGTTTTTCATTGCCGCTTCGACCTGTGGAAGGAATGTCTTGTGATCTACACCAGCAGACAGTACCGCCCACGGTACATCGCCGGCGATTTTGGTGACTTCAGCACATGCTTCCTCCGTCCCAGGATAGGGAATCTTGAGGACCTTGGAACCAAGTTCCAGGCATGCTCTCGAACCCTCGACGATCAGCATCGGAACTTTCGATTCATAGTCTTCCTTGCTTTCGCCTTCCAGTTGATAGGTTAGGAACTCGACGACAAGCAGCAGGTCTTCCGCAGCGAAGTCCTGGATGCTCTTTTTCAGCGTCTCCAGGTTCCTCGTATTTGCATCCGGCGTATCCATGCGCAGGTAGATCATGATCTTCCCGCCCGTAGCACCTAGTTCACGCACTTTCCGGGCATCGATGCCGTCAACCATCTTTGAGATACGATAGCCCTCGGCGGAAGTTTCCCAACCCGAGGCGTCGATGCCGATTAGAAGTGCAGTATCTCTAGGCAGTATATCGTCGTCCACCAGTCCGGGAACAGCACAAACCGGATCTACCAACACGCAACCAGCCTTGGAGGCCAGGTACAGGGTGATATCTGCCTTCGTTTCCCCGAGTGTTTCATTACTGATTTTCGCCTGTTCTTCGGGGGTCGCCGCGAGTACAGTGCGCATTCCACCCCGCTGATCGCACGCAATTACCATCATGGCTCCGCTAGAATCACAAATCTGGTGATAGCCGCGGCGCTCCGCGGTGGTCATAGCTGTCATACTCGTGTTCCCTCTTACATGTGCGTTGACGGTGTCGGCGCTTGGTCGGATTTTGGTCACACGTCTTCCTTTCGCGCCATCTCAAGCGATCGCTTGTATGGGACGATGTCTGGATTGAATTGTGGACCCGTTAGGTGTAACTTTCCGCCTTATGTAACACATTGCAGAAAGGAATTGCAAGCTGCTTCCGCAAACATCACACGACACGACGTCTCGAGCGACGATCCATATGGTGGCAAAGCTTCACTATGAAAGCGATATGCCGCAAGTCGAGATTGCGAAGAAGCTGGGCGTTTCCACCGCGACAGTTTCACGGCTTCTTACGAGGGCGCGGGCGCTTGGAATTGTACGGATCCAGGTCATGGACCTGGTGATTCCAGACGAGATTACGGCCCGTCTGATTGAGGTTCTCGGTTTGAAGCGCGCCGCCGTGGTCGATACACCTTCGACCGGTGTTCTTTCCTCGTTGGCAACGCCTCTTGGTAATATGCTGAAGGACGAAAACCTCTCGAAGGGAGCTGTCGTCGGAATAGGTTGGGGGCGCGCGGTGCGCGAGGTCATACAAGCCGGTTTGCCACGGGTACCAGAAGTTCGTGCAGTTGCGTTGAACGGGGGATTGCAGCAGTCCGCCCCTCATTTTCAGATCAATGAGTTTGTTCGCCAGGCCGCAGAGCAATTCGGTGGCACGGCGCACTTTCTGCACGCCCCATACGTCTCTTCTGTCGAACTGAGAGACGCGTTCCTCACTGACCCAGTCGTCAAGCAAACTACGGGTCTCTGGGATCAACTTGACTGTGCGATCGTGGGGATCGGTCTTCCCCATGCGATAAACCCTCCGGAGGCAAGTGCAGCCACGATTAGCGAGCAGGACATCGGAGGAGCGGTCGGCGACGTTATTCGACATTACGTCGATCGCGACGGCGCCCTTCTTCACTGGGAGGGAGAGGAACGAATGATTGCGGCGTCGGTCGCGCAGTTGCGGAACGTGGGACTGTCAATTGGCGTCGCCGCGACCGTTGAAAAGGCTGCTGGGATAGTGGGAGCTGTTCGGTCCGGAATGATCAACGCCCTTGTAACAGACACCACGACGGCGCTCGCTGTTTTGGAAATCTGTGAGGCCGACCCAAAGATCCATGCCGATCGGGCTGCTCAGAAATAGTGTGAAATAACTTTCTGGAAAAAATTGCTTGACGCTGTTCCATGCGTTAGGCGAATATCCCACGTGCTGAACATTGAGGAGCGTTCGCGTAGCAATTCAGCGAGGGGGATGCTGTGGAAGTTCGTTCGGGATCACCGGAGGCCTCCCTGCCGGTCGAAGGTGGTCACACCGTGTTCCGATGCTTGATAGAGAGATTACGATGAGACGACCAACTCCTCGCACCGCAACCAAATCTCGACGTCTGGAACACCAATGACCACAGCCCTCTCAGTCAACGTCAACGCGATAGCTTTTCTCCGGAATCGACGGAAACTTCCTTGGCCAAGTGTCGAAGGCTTGGGCAGGATCGCCCTTGATGCCGGAGCACAGGGGCTGACCGTGCACCCAAGGCCAGATGAACGACACATCCGCTTCGCCGATCTGCCCGTTCTTAGAAACCTGATTGACGAATTCAGGGGTGCGGAGTTCAACATCGAAGGTTATCCGACCCGCCAGTTTTTGGACCTCTGCCGCGATTCCCGTGCCGACCAGGTAACTCTCGTTCCCGATGATCCCCTGCAGGCGACTTCCGATCATGGTTGGGATTTCAGGAAGCATAAAGCCTTTCTGATCGAGGCAGTGTCGGAGCTCAAAACCTCAGGGATCCGTGTTTCGGTGTTCGCTGACGGTGACGGTGATGAAGGCTCGATGGACGTTGCGAAGGAAGTCGGAGCCGACCGGATTGAATTGTATACCGGACCATATGGTGGATGCTTCGATGATCAAGAGCGAGCCCTCGTCGTTCTTGAGCAGTTGGGTCGGACAGCCGATGCTGCGCGCGCGCGCGGCCTTGACGTCAACGCCGGCCACGATCTGACGGTGGCGAACCTGCCCAAGCTGATCGAGAGAATTCCCTATTTGGCCGAGGTGTCAATCGGCCATGATCTAACCGCCGATGCTCTGACGCATGGGATGGCAGAGACTGTTCGTCGTTTTCGACAATCTTGTGGACAAATGATCTGATTAATTTTGAGTTCTGGACACCGTTATGACTGAAATAAAATCTGTAATCTTCGACTGCGACGGTGTTTTGGTCGATTCCGAAATCATTGGTATAAAGATCGAAGTAGAACTCCTTCATGGAGCGGGTTGCGAAATAAGTGTCGAGCAATTGGCCGAGCGTTTCAGTGGCATGAGTTGGAAGGATATTCTGCTCATCCTGGAGAAGGAACGCGGGTTGAGCCTGATGGATTTGCTGCTCGACAGGACCGAAGCTGAACTCGATGTGCGCATTCCGGCAGAGGCCCGAGCAATAGACGGCGTGCTGGCAGTCCTGCAAGAATTGCGGTATCCCCGCTGCGTTTGTTCAAACACAAAATTATCGCGTGTCGAAGAGGTTCTGACCAACGTTGGCCTAAAAGAATTCTTTGCGCCTAATATCTATTCGGCAAAGGATCTGGGTGAGGGGAGGTCCAAGCCGAAGCCTGACATTTTTCTGTTCGGCGCACAGCAAATGGGGTTCGATCCGTCACAAACCGTGGTGATTGAAGACTCGGTTCACGGTGTTCACGCCGCGCGCGCCGCTGGTATGCAGGTCATAGGCTTCACCGGAGGATCCCACACATATCGTGATCATTCCGAAAACCTTCTCGAGGGGGGTGCTCGGTCGACCATTTCGGATATGCGGGACCTGCCTGCGGCCATCGGCGCAATCACCAGCCTCCATCGCGGCTAAGGACAAAAGCTGAACCATCGGTGCGATGTCGATGCCGGATATACAATCAAATGCAAGGAGACTCGAATGACAGGCATCCTCGATGGCAAAATTGCAGTCATCACTGGCGCGGCCTCGGGCATTGGACTGGCGACGTCCAAAGTCCTCATGGCAGAGGGAGCGACGGTTGTGATGGTGGATCGAAATAAGGTCGCGCTTGACGACTTGGTCGCTGCCAACGGAGACAAAGCAATTGCGCAGGTGACTGATCTCCTGAATGCCGAAAGCTGCGCGGCGATGGTTTCAGAAATCTTGGCTAAGACAGGTAAAATCGACATCCTTTATTGTAATGCGGGCACATACATTGGCGGCGACCTGATCGACACCAACGCGGAAGCAATCGATCGAATGCTGAACCTCAATATCAATGCCGTCATCAAAAACGTACACGCTGTTCTGCCGCATATGATCGAGCGGGGAACCGGAGATATCATTGTCACAAGTTCACTCGCCGGACACGCGGCAATCAAACACGAACCCGTGTACTCTGCGTCGAAATGGGCAATGACCTGCTTCACACAGACAACACGGCGTCAAGTCAACAAACACGGCATTCGCGTCTCCCAAGTATCGCCAGGCCCAGTGATATCCGCACTGCTTGCCGACTGGGAGCCAGAACGGCTCCAGGCCGTCAAGGACGCGGGAGCCGTTATCGAACCTAAGGAAGTCGCAGAGGCTGTTCTGTTTATTCTAAGCCGCCCGCGCAATGTGACCATTCACGACGTAATCGTATTGCCGACTAATGTAGACGGCTAGAGGCCGCAATAGTCTTTCACTTCGGGGCTGAATTGTCAGCCGCAGCGCCTCGTCAACTTCCATCTCGTCTATCGTCAATAGGGTTCTTCGCATCGATCAGAACATCGTTATGTCAGCGCACGTAGCCCCGACGGAGCGCCAAAAAATAATCCGGCTAAAGCTCTAGACGGGGCGATATTGCTGTTTTGGCGGCCATAACGGTGCTCGCTCGGCGTGACGGCCGAAATGCTTGTAGGTCCGCTCACGCTCGAACAATGAAGGGACGGCGACTTTTCTCGACGCTGCTGACCGATCCGCAAGCTCAGGATCGAATTGAACCCAAATGATGAGCATATCAAGGAGCAGTAAACATGCCGCATGACAGTGCCTTGCTTTCTGCCGGAGCCGTTGCTCTTTCGACCTCGGCAACCGTGGCAGCTCTGATTGCCCATCTTGGACGAATGGGCGCCGTCAGTAAGCAAGCTGAGCAAGAAATCTATGAGGACGCTTTGCTGATGCTTGAGGAAGGTCAGGCGGACGATGAGAGTGGAGTATTCTTCGCAGCCAGAGCGCTTATCGAAAGGCAATTGGCGATGGATGAGGTCGTGAGAGGCACAGCGGGACAAGCGGAATGACTTTTCAAATTAGGGAGGAGACGTGTCTTGTCTCGCATGCGTGCGTCATCATTCCAACACTGGTCTGGCTGACGGCGACGATCCTGATCGGCTGATCAGTCGACGCTTGACGGAGAAACTCCGCATCTCCTCGCTCCGAAATCCGCTTTTCTTCGCCATCATTGTGCTCTGCATTCTTCTGCCGGGCGTTGGCCTAGTGCGTATTCCGATGATACCGGCCACCCATTCCGACATGAAGCCGGCCACCCATTCCGAATTCATTCCGGCCACGATTCCGGCGTGAAGCCGGCCATCTCAAGATGAACTCTGGGTCTATGCAATGAATGGATCCTGATAGTCGCGTGGTTGCGGCCTATCTGCTTGCTTTGCCCATCGGGTGGGATCGGGAAAAGAGCGAACGGAGCGCCGGACTTCGCACGTTCCCGCTTGTCGCCATCGCGAGCTGTGGTTTCATCCAAGCCACCGAGCACCTTACTGCTGGCAATCCGGAGGCCACCGCCCGGATAGTCGAGGGCCTGATCACCGGAATGGGGTTCATCGGCGGTGGCGCAATCCTTGTTGTTAAAAACAATGTCAAAGGCACCGCAACCGCCGCCAGTTTGGGGGCGACTGGAGCGGTTGGCACTGCGGTTGGCCTGGGCTCGTACGACATAGCAGTCGTTTTGTCAGTCATGACCTTCTTCACCCTGCGGATCATGACGAACTTGAAGCCCGACGCACCCAGCGACGAGCAAAACAGTAGTCATACCGCGTCGCACCGAGCGCCATGCAGCTATTGTCTACGCCCCCAGTAATCACCTTGACGCCGGCGGGCAGTCCCAGCCCAAGAGCGATATCGGGCAATACCTCGCCGACGACATCGGTAGAGGCTATCGCCCGCGGCATCAGCCCTGGCTCGAGGCCTGCGGCTGCAAGCAGCTCGGGCGAATAGCGGCGTGCTTCAAGATCATAGACGCCCGTGCCGGATGCGTAAGAATGATCGGTCGCGATGATGCCGGTCAAGCGGAAGTTGATATAGTCTTTTGTGCCGATGATGGTGCGCGTCCGCGCGAACAACTCAGGTTCATGGGTACGCAGCCAATGGATCTTGAAGATGGGGTAGAGCGGCGCTGGGAAGCCGTTGCCAGTCTTTCGATACCATTCTTTTTTGTCGAGGCGGGTGAAAAACGCTTCCGCTTCTGCCTCGGCCCGGCCGTCCGACCAAATCGGCACGCGATCCTGAAGCAAGACGCCATCGGCATCGAGCGGCACGCAACCCAGGCTGTGCCCCGACAATGAAATTGCCCTGATCGATGTGGGATCAACGCCTGGTGCAGCCAGTAGAGCCAGAATACTGCGGCTGACGACATCCCACCAGTCGAGCGGCCGCTGTTCGTGGCGGGAGGGTGACGGATAAAAATACTGGTCGCTGGAACAGGCAAAGCTAAAAAAGCCTAGCTAGACGAGTTCGAGGTTTATCCCGTTCTGCTGTAGGTATTGGATGATCCGTTCATCGACAGTCTGGGGGACAATAACGACATCGAACACCGAGAGATCGGCAACGTGGTTCAGCGCCGAAAAATGGAACTTGCTTTCGTCCACGAGGAGGATCTTCTTGCGGGCGATGCGGATCATCGACTGCTTGACCCGGAGGACCTGTTCATCCTGCGTGTAAAGCGAGAGGCCTTGGATCGTCGTGGTCGACATCAGGGCGACGTCGACATGGTAGGACTGTATCGCTTTTTCACACGCAAGGCCGAAAAAGCCATTGTAAACCCGATGGTACTTCCCCCCCAGCGCGATCAGTTCGATATCGGCCACATCGCGCAGGCGCTCGATTACGGGAATTGCGTTTGTGATCACCGTCACAGGCGTCACCGATTCGATGAAGTCGCAGGCGTGGTAGGTCGTCGAGCTGTCGTCCCATATGACGGCATTGCCCGGATCGATATGGGCGACCGCAGCGCGTGCGAGCCGCCTTTTTTCGTCCACGAACTGGCGCGCACGGAAAACATAGCTGCTCTCGTGCAGCATTGATTTCTCTGCTGTCACAGCGCCTCGAATTCGCCGGACCAGTCCCTGATCTTGAAGATCGTTCAGGTCTCGATGGATCGTCATCAAGCTGACGCCGAGCGAAATCGCCAGATCCTTGATCTGCGCCGTGCCGTTTTCCATCAACGTCCTGACGATCGTAGATCGGCGCAGGTCCGCCTTGGATTCGTTGTGCTGGGGACCGTCGGCTTTTGCCGGCGCATTGTCGATCTGGTGGGCCAATTGGTCGTCCTCCCGGCGCTTTTCGTTAGCGAAGGCATCGTCTCTCTGCAAGTCATGCCAGCATGTTTTCACCGCGTGGTTCTCTTAAAAGTCGACTGGGCAGCACCCAGACGGCGACATATGAGAATGTTAAATAACATCAAATCCATCACAAAATGTCGAGCAGAGTGAGAATTTCCATGCCAACAAAAAACCCGGTACGGGAGAATTCGTGGATATATCAGCACAAAATCAATATGTTAAAACTTTATAAGCTGACGTAGCATAATTCTGTATCTGGGCTTTGAAAATATGTTTGAGAATTATAACTTTTATGTTGATGTTTCTAACTCTGCCTCCTATCCTGATCCCGGGCAAAAGAAGTCCTGAGGAGATGCTTCTTTGATTGCCTGTCGAAGTGGAGGAGAGAATGGAACACGGAAAACGCTTGCGTCTTGTGGCGTCGGTGGCCGCCATTGGCGTGTCGCTCGCCGTAACTGCCGGGATAGCCCGAGCAGAAACGACGCTGACTTTCGTATGGCATGCCGGCACCTGTGCTGATGCACTTGTCAATATCGCCAAGGACTATCCCGACAAGACCGTGAAAATTGTGCCGGCCCTGGTACCTTATGGGCCGGAGTGGCACAACAAGATCGCTTCCGAGTTTGCCATTAAGGGCGATGCATTCGATTTCGCCATGTGGGACAGCCAGTCGACAGCGGAGTTTGCAGGTGGGGGGCACGCCGTCAAGCTCAATGAAATCTTCGACAAGTCCAGCTACCTGAAGGCCGATATCTTTCCGGCTGCATCTCTCTCCCGCTACGGCGAATATCCTGATGGTTCAGGGCAGTTTTTTGGCCTGCCCGCAAACCAGGATGCTTATGGGCTCATGTACCGCAAGGATCTGTTCGAGGATCCAAAGGAAAAGGACGCATTCAAGGCAAAGTACGGCCGCGATCTAGCCGTTCCGCAAAGCTATCAAGAAGCTCGCGATATTGCCGAATTCTTTACGCGTCCGGACCAAGGTCTCTACGGCTGGGGGCAGATGGGTGGCCGCGAGTACGATTTCGCAACGACCGCATCCAACTCGTTCCTGTGGTCCTTCGGTGGCGAGCTTTATAATCCGAAGACCTACGAAGTGAAAGGGTATCTCGACAGTCCGGCATCGGTGGACGGTGTTCAGGCTTATGTCGACATGTTCAAGTTCGGACCTCCGGGTAGCGGCAACTGGGGCTTCGATGAGGTCAACGCTGCTTTCCAGCAGGGCCAGTTGGCAATGGCGATGCAATGGTTCTACTTCAACGGTTCGAACGCCGATCCGAAAGTCAGCAAATTTGCCGAACAGACCGCTTTCGGCATCCTGCCGGGTGCCGTGGGCCGTGATGGCAAGTTCCGTCGTCAGTTCTCCGTCGGCGGTCAGGGCATGGGCATCAACAAATATTCCAAGAAGCTGCCCGAGCTGACCAAATTCATGGAGTGGTATTTCCAGCCTGAGCAGCAGAAGCGTTATGCCGCTGTTTGTCAGACAGGCTTGAAAGCAGTTCTGGAAAGCCCGGAATGGCAGGGTTTGAACTCTTATAACAAGCAGTTCGCTACGGCTCTTGAGTACCTGAACGACTACTGGCACCTACCGGAGTACCCGGTTCTGCTCGATCAACTTCAGGAGGAAGTCAGTAATGCGGTTTCCGGATCGAAAACCGTAAAACAGGCTCTGTCAGACGCCGCCGCCAAGAACGAGCGCACGCTTGAGCGCGCTGGTTACGAGATCAAGCGGAGCGACAAGACACCAGAAGTACCCGATCAGGAAATATCTCCAGTCGGCGTCGATGGTGTGGTTGCCGTGCAGTAACACGCTGCTTCGACCGGACGCGTGGACTTGTTCCTCGCGTCCGCAAGGTCAAGATCTTTCCTTCCAGTGCTATTTTTTAGCAGGCTTGCTGCAGCAGGAGCATCCATGTCTCGTTCCAGAACCTCGGCAACAGACCACGTCGCCCGCTGGCTGTTTCTAGGCCTTCTTGCAATCTATACACTTTACAATCTCGGTCCGATTTTCTGGCTGCTCATTTCATCCTTCAAGAGCCGTATGGACATGTTCTCCATGCCGCCGAAGGTGTTTTTCGCGCCTGATTTCAGTGGGTATCAAAGTGTATTCGGCATCGGTGCCGCCAAGGACAGCGCATCTGCCTATGGCGTTTTCGATTCGCTGCTCAACAGCGTCATCGTCTCTACGGTCGGTACCGCCCTGGCCGTCTTCCTCGGAACTCTCGCCGGCTATGTCTGCTCTCGGTTCAATTTTATCGGCAAGAGTGACTTTATGTTCTTCGTGCTGTCGACACGCATGTTGCCGCCGGTCGCCGTCCTCGTCTTCTACCACTTGATGTTTGCCGAACTCGGCCTTGCCGATACGCGCATCGGGCTGATCCTTGTGGCAATCTTTGCCAACGTTGGTCTCGCAACCTGGATCATGAAGGGTTTTTTCGACGGAGTTCCGAAGGAGGTGGAACAGATCGCCATCGTCAATGGCTATACGCGGATGTATGCATTTTCCCGGCTGGTCTTGCCGATGGTAAAAGGCGGGATCGCCGCGACCGCTGGTTTCTGCTTCATATTTGCCTGGAACGAATTCGCTTTCGCCTCCATCCTCACCACGACGCATGCAAAGACCTTGCCGGTTAAAATATCTGCCGCCTCAGGCGCCACAGGCATCGAGTGGACGCAGATCTGCGCGGCTGGTGTCGTGCTCATCATACCCGTGCTGATCTTCTTCTATCTCATCCGCAAGCATCTTCTGATGGGGATGACCTTCGGCGTTCTGGGAAGGCGTTGATCATGACCAGACTTGCTGTCCGCCAACGTTCAACCGGCCGACTGATGATTTTCGGCTTCCTGTCGCCGACACTGGCCATCCTACTCTTCATGGTCGCCTATCCGATCTTCTCGCTGATATACTACAGCTTCTTCAATTTCTCGGCGCTCAGGCCCGCCGCTGGCATGAAGCCTGTCGGTTTCGGCAACTACAAGTTTCTGCTCTCCGACCCCGATTTGTGGCAGCGCTTCATCTTCACCGGTAAGTTCGTCTTCCTGTGCGTGACGCTGCAAATGCTGATCGGCATCTTTGTCGGGTACCAGTTGCAGAAGAACTTTCGTGGCCGCGACCTGATCTTTACCGCACTAATGATGCCGATGATGCTGTCGCCGGTCGTGGTGGGCTTCCTTTGGCGCTACATGTTCAACTCCGAATGGGGTATGATCAACTATCTGCTGACGGTCGTCGGGCTTCCGAAAATCGACTGGCTTGGCCAGACGACTGCCGCCCTTTGGGCTGCCGCTGCCGCTGATACCTGGATGTGGACACCCTTCATCATTCTGCTCGCTACCGCTGCCTTCCGAGGTATCCCTGAGACGATCAATGAGGCCGCCGAGGTCGACGGCGCCAGCCCCGCCTACAGGTTCTTCCGCATCACTTTGCCTATGTCTGCCCCTGTGTTGTTCATCGCCCTGATCCTGCGACTGATCGACAGTTTCAAGCAATACGATCTGTTCTTCGCGTTGACTGGCGGGGGACCCGGCTCATCCACGGAAACCGTGTCCTTTGCCGTGGCCAAGACCGCCTTCAGTTACTTTTATACCGGTGAAGCCTCCGCGCTCGCCGTGGTGCTGCTCGTCATCATCATTGGGCTTTCGATGATCCTCGTGCGGCATCTGAACAAGATGGGCGAAAGGTTCTGATTGCATGGCTGAAATCCGGCTCGACAACCTGAACATCGAATTTGGTGCTTTCAAAGCGGTCGATACTGTCAACCTTACGGTCAAGAATGGCGAGTTCGTCGTCTATCTCGGCCCATCAGGTTGTGGCAAGACGACGACGCTCCGGTGTATTGCCGGCCTCGTAAAGGCGACCTCAGGCGACGTTCTATTCGATGGTGTCCGGGTCAACGACCTGTCGGCCAGTGAACGCAACATCGCCATGGTGTTCCAGTTCGTCTCGCTCTATCCGCATTTGAAGATTCGCGAAAACATCGTCTTTCCTCTTAAAGCACGCGGTGTCGCTAAGGCCGAGATCGCCCGCAAGCTGGAATGGGTGACCGATATCTTCAAGCTGGGCCGGGATCTCGATCGGTATCCCGGCACACTTCCACCGGGTGCTCGGCAAAAGGTGGCGCTCGCCCGCGCTGTCATACGCGATCCGGCGGTGCTGCTTCTCGACGAGCCATTGTCGGCGATCGACGAGCAATTCCGCGAGGAAATGCGCTGGGAACTGGGCCATCTACAACGCCAACTCGCTGTCACCACGATCTACGTCACCCATGACCAGCGCGAGGCGATGTCGCTTGCCGACCGGATCGTGCTGATGAGCGATGGCCGTATCGTCCAGGTCGGAGAGCCAGACCAGATCTTCTTCCAGCCAGTCAGCGTTTTCTCCGGTCAGTTCATCGGCTCGCCAAGCATGAACCTGATTGATCTCGTGCCTGTGGAAGGGGGGCTGAAACTGGCCGGCAGCGACGTCCGTTTGACGGTGCAGAATAATCATATTCCCGAGTGGGCGATTGCCAACAAACGACGGTTAAAACTTGGTATTCGACCAATGAACATTCATCTTCGCGATGAAGCCGATCCGACGTCAGCCGTGGCCATTCCTGTCGATGACATTTTCTCGGTCGGTAGGGAGCGCTACTTCAATTTCCGAGTCGGGGAAACGATCTATCAGGGTGTCGACAAACGTAAGGCGCCGGGCGGCCTATCTGGTCATGTGCATTTCGCGCCGGAAGGGTTCCTGTTTTTCGATGCAGAGACAGGGCGCCGCGTCACGTCGGAGACAGCAGCATGACCGAACCGATGCTTCGTCTTGAAGGATTGAGGAAATCCTACAAGGGCAAACAGGCGCTGCGTGGCCTCGATTTGACCGTCAATGACAATGAAATCTTCGCCCTGTTGGGGCCGACCGGCGCTGGCAAGAGCTCGACGCTTTTGTCGGCTGCCGGATTGGTCGACCTTGATGCCGGCCGTGTCCATCTCGCCGGCAGAGACGTCACAGATATCGATCCATCCGGGCGCGATGTATCGATCGTATTCGAGGGTTTCAATCTGCTGCCGGTTCTCGATGTCAAAGACAACATCGCCTTTGCCTTGCGGTCGCCGACCTACCGCGAAGCGGAGGCCGTGATCGCCAGTCGTGTCGGGCGCACAGCCGAACTGCTGCGGATCTCGCATCTGCTCGACCGCGATGTCGATACACTGTCGGGCGGGGAACGCCAGCGTGTGGCGATCGCCCGGGCGCTGGTGCGCCGACCGAAACTGTTCCTGCTGGACGAGCCGTTGTCCGCACTGGACTTGAAATTGCGCGAGGGCCTGCGCGCGGAGCTGCGTCAGATCCACCGAGAGAATCGCTCGACCATGCTCTACGCCACCCACGACTATCACGGCGCCATCTCTATTGCCGACAGGATAGGCATCATTGATGGCGGGGTCATGCAGCAGGCGGGAACCATCGAGGAGATCTATGCCTGTCCGGCCAATATTTTCGTCGGCAAGTTGATCGGCAGCCCTGCGATGGCATTCTTTGATGCCGTCGTTGAGGATGGTTGTGTGCGCATTGGGGCTAGCGGTCAGCGGATAGGTCTTCCTGTGTTCGGCCAACTGGCAGCGAACATGGCGGAAAAACTTGTGCTTGGTGTCTGGCCTGAAGATATAGAGATCGTTGCACCCGGCACGGACGGTGCCAATGACGGCAACGTATATGCGGTAGACAATCGCGGCTTCGAACGAGCGGTTCAGATCAATGGCAACGCCGGTTCCTTCCGCAAGGTCGTTCCATCGGCAACCATGCTCAAGCAATCGGACGCCTGTGCATTCCGCGTTGTCGATGGCGCCGGCTTCCTTTTCGACGTTGCCGGCGGCAAGCGGATCTCCCATCAAACGAAGGGAGGACGGTCATGACACGCACCCTTGTCATGAAGTGGCTCTACTTCGTGGCGATCACCCTAATTTTGGGCGGTTTTGCCATGCTCTGCCAGCCATTTGTGCATGTCCTGTTTGCGACAGGCTTTCCGGTGCTTCTGGCCGGTGTCATCCTGTTCATGATCCTGGATCACATCCCGGATGGACGATCGTCAGAGGAGGAAGACAATAATGGCTAGAGCGGGCAAGAAAATCCTGAACGACCCGAGAAAAGTGGTCCATGAAATGCTGGAAGGGCTGGTGCTGGCCAATGATGGCAAGATCACCAAGCTTTCCCATCATGACGCAATTGTCAGAAGCGATCTGCCGCAGAGCAAGGTTGCTATTCTGATCGGCGGCGGCAGCGGGCACGAGCCTTTGTTTCATGGCTTTGTCGGCCGGAACATGGGCGATGGCGCTGCGTGCGGGGGCGTTTTTGCCGCCCCGTCTCCCGATACGATCTATGAAGCAGGCAAAGCTGTGCATCGAGGGCGCGGCATCTTGTTCCTCTATGGAAACTATGCGGGCGACGCCATGAACTTCGACATGGGTGCTGAACTGCTTAACGAAGACGGTATCGAGGTGCGCACCGTGCGTGTTTCAGACGATGTGGCCGCCGCGCCGCCAGAACGGATGCACGACCGACGCGGCATCGCTGGCGATCTGCTGCTGATTAAGATCGCCGGCGGAGCCGCCAGCGAACTCGATACGCTCGAAGATGTAGAGCGGGTGGTCAAGAAGGCCAATGCGCAGACCCGCTCCATGGGCGTCGCCGTCGCAGCAGGCTCGATCCCGGAAACCGGCAAACTTACCTTCGAGCTTGCGGAAGACGAGATCGAGATCGGTATGGGCGCTCACGGAGAGGCCGGAATTTCGCGCCAGAAGCTGACCTCCGCCGACGACATCACCGATCAGATGTTAGGTCGGATCCTGCCAGATCTGCCGTTTGCCTCCGGTGACGAGGTGGCGCTTCTGATCAACAATCTTGGCTCGACGACGATGATGGAAATGCTGATTGTCAATCGCCGGGTGCGCCAGATTCTCGACGAGCGCGGCATCAAAGTCTACCGCACTGATGTCGGCACCTGGGTGACGACACAGGAAATGGCAGGGCTGTCGATCACGTTGATGAAGCTCGATTCCGAGCTGAAGTACTATCTCGACCTTCCAGCCGAGTCCCTCGGCTATTCCAGAACGTGAGGCGCGGAATGGTTCAATCTCTTGATAGGCAGGCCTCCATTGACATGCTGTCGCATGTGGCTGCCGAGGTCATCCGCAACACCGATGTGTTGACAAATGCCGATCTTGCCATCGGTGACGGCGATCACGGTATCGGCATGCAGCGCGGTTTCGAAGCTGTGCTGGAGAGTTTTCAAACGACGCGGCCAGAGACGATTGAGTTGGCATTCAAGGCTGCTGGAATGGCCGTAATGGCCAAGACCGGAGGGGCGGCGGGTGCTATTTTCGGAACCCTGTTCCGATCCGGCTCCAAGGCATTCGTCGACCAGGATGGCATCGTCGGCAGTAATTTCGCAGGCTTTCTCGAAAGCGGTCTTGAAGCGGTCCTGAAGCGCGGCGGTGCTACGGAAGGCCAGAAGACGATCATCGATGCTCTGGCACCTGCCGCACGCGCAGCGCGTGCCGAGGCAGGCAAGGACAAGGACCTGGGTCAGACTGTGGCTGCTGCCACGAAGGCGGCTCTAGCCGGTGTCGAGGCGACGAAGAATATGATCGCGACCACTGGCAAGGCTCGATCGCTGGGAGAACGCAGTCTCGGTCATCCGGACCCGGGCGCCATTTCTGTCGCGATCATCTTAAAAGCAATGCAGGCCTTCACGGACAAAGCTTGACAAGCGGGGCTCCATTTTTAGCGGAGAGGAACAAATATGGCAGATCTCGACGACATCAAGGACGGCAAGGACTGGGGACAGGATCGCCCTGCAGATACAAGCCGCTTCTATCTCAAGGGCGCCGCTCATCACGATTGGGGCATGAAGGCACGCCTATCTCGGATCTTCAACCATAAGAGCGGCAAGACCGTCATGCTCGCCTTTGACCATGGCTACTTCCAGGGCCCGACGACCGGGCTCGAGCGCATGGACCTGACGATCGCGCCGCTTGCGGCGCATGCGGATGTTTTGATGTGCACTCGCGGGGGGTTGCGGACGACCATTCAGCCCGAGGTCAATAAGCCCGTGGTCCTTCGATGCAGCGGCGGCAACAGTATCCTAACGGAGCTTTCGAACGAACTCGTCGCTGTCGATATTGATGACGCCATTCGGCTGGGTGCCGTTGCGATGGCAGCGCAGGTCTATGTGGGGGCGGAACACGAACACAAATCGATCGGCAACGTCATCAAGTTAATCGATTCCGGCACGCGCTACGGCATTCCGACGATGGCGGTTACTGGCGTGGGTAAGGATATGGTTCGTGATGCCCGCTATTTCGGTTTGGCGACCCGCATCGCTGCCGAACTCGGTGCTCAGTTCGTCAAGTCCTACTATGTCGAGACCGGCTTCGAAAAGATTGTGCTCGGCTGTCCGGTGCCCATCGTGATCGCTGGAGGCAAGAAACTACCCGAGCGCGAAGCCCTTGAGATGGCCTGGCTGGCTATTGATCAGGGCGCGGCAGGTGTCGACATGGGGCGCAACGTCTTTCAGTCGTCCAATCCGGTGGCAATGCTCAAAGCCCTGGCTTCAGTCGTTCACCATGGCGAAACTAGCGAGCAGGCTTACAACCAATTTCTTGATCTGGACCATCAGAAGGCGGAATGACAATGGAGATCAAGACCACCTTAGCACCTGCGAATATCGGCTGTTCCGCTCTACACGGCCGGATCGTCGTCGTTACCGGTGCTGCAAGCGGTATAGGACGCGAAGTAACGCGTGCCTTTTCCCGAGCGGGCGCTTTGGTCGCAGCGCTCGATATTAATGAGCAGGCGCTGCAGCCGCTGGCTGACGAGGTTGGCTGCAGAACATTCACGTGCGATGTGACCGACACGACATCCGTTGAGGTGACCTTCGAGACAGTGGCTGCTGACCTTGGTGGTCTTGATATCCTGATCTCCAATGCGGGCTCTGCTCAGCAGGGGGCGATCGGCGATTTGCCGATGGACACCTTGCGTCAGAGCTTCGAGTTGAATTTCTTTGGACATCAAAATGCGTGCCAGGCTGCCATCCGCATTTTTCGCCGTCAGGGTCGGGGCGGCACAATCTTGTTCAACATCTCAAACCAATCGGTCAACCCTGGCAAGGACTTCGGTCCATACGGCATCCCTAAAGCGGCGACTTTGGCACTGATGAGGCAATATGCCATCGATCATGGAAAAGAGGGGATCCGGGCCAATGGCGTCAATGCCGGTCGTATTCGCACCGGCCTCATGACCGATCAGATGATCATAGATCGCGCCGCTGCCCGAGGTATGACGCCACACGAATATATGGCGGGCAACCTCCTTGGCGTGGAGGTTCTGGCAAGTGATGTTGCCGACGCCTTCCTGCATCTGGCGCTCATGGACAAGGTCAACGCCGCAGTGCTTACAGTCGATGGTGGTGTCATGGCAACCTCGCTTAGATAGGTTGGGAACCTACAGCGCTTAATTATCCGGAAGCAGAGAGTACCTCGAAGCCCTGGGAAGCAGATCGCACTCGGTAACGCAGTGTGGTGCTGCCAATTTCGGCCTACCGAGCTCCCTGGTTTCATGATTCTCTCGCGTCCAGCGGGAAAAGTTCATTTCACAAACGGGGTCATTTTTAGCTGGCGGTGCATACACCGGCTTCAAGAAAGCGATGGCCGCTCGCGATTGTTTAGATAAACTTTGGCCTGTCTTTCCGACAGGATGAGCCAATTCCGGTAGGCGGCAAAATCGGGAGCGACTGCCTCGGTCGTATGCGCCATGGCATTTTTCGCGTCCTGAAAATTTCCATACCACCCGCACCCTACTGCTGCCGACATGCCTGCACCGAGTGCCGACGCTTCATTGGAGAGGCTCCGATGGACAGGAAGGCCCGTCGCGTCGGAAACCATTTTTCGCCATAACAAGCTGGAAGCACCGCCGCCGATCACAAAGATGCGTGCGGCGGCAAGCCCCTTGGCTCTCATTTGTTGCAGGCTCCTTGCAAACTCCAGCGTGATAGCCTCAAGCGATGCGCGATAGAGATGACCCATTCCATGATCCGGTCCGAAGCCGGTGAAGCTCGCCCGCGCATTTTCATCCCAATAGGGGTCCATGCATCCCATCAGGTATGGGCACACCATCAGTCCGTCCGAGCCGACGGGCAGGCGCATTGCCTCAGTTTCCAGTCGTTGGAAAACCGCGGGATCAGCGCGTCCACCGGCAAAATTATCGAGTAGCCAATTCACGAAAAAAGCACCGCCGCGCTGGACGCTTTCCAAGACGTAGCCGTCGCCGGTTGGAGATACCAACGTTCTCCAGTGCCCGCTCAGTTCCGGCGTAGGGGACCAGACACCACCCACAACCGCCGTTCCGAGATTGAGATAGACTGTCCCCGGTTCGATCGCGCCCACGCCAAGAGCGGCGCAATGGCCATCTCCGCCGGCGGCAAAGATTGGCGTGCCGGCCCTCAAGCCGGTCTCGGTAGCTGCTTCCTGCGAGACAGAGCCGATTCTGGAGGCGGGCGAATGGAGCGGCGGAAGTTTGGCTTCATCGATCATAAGGTGGTCGAGGATTTTCTTGGACCAGGTTTTGGTGACAATATCGAATATTCCGAACGGATCGGCACTGGTCCATGTCGCTTGAGGCTCGCCGCTGAGGCGCATCGTCAGGTAGTCGTGCACGGACAGAATATGGGCGGCCTTATCGAGCAAATCCGGCCGATGTGCGCGCATCCAGCGCAGGCGATAGACGCATGGAATAACGTCGACCGGCTTGCCCGATATCGCATGCAGGGTCTCTGCGCCCAGTTCGTCCGCAAGAAGGGCGCGCATATCCCCCGCACGCCGGTCAAGCCAAACCGTGGCGGGCGCCAGCGGGCGTCGCTCGTCGTCCAGCAGCGCCATTGTCTCGCGCTGATTGGAGATCGCTATGCCGTCGATGCGGCCTGGGTCGAGGTTGTCGGTTACGGCCCTCAAAGCAGTAATCGCCGCGCTCCACCATTCGGTCGGATCCTGTTCGGCGCGATAGGCGTCGGGGCTTACCAGGGTATGGGGCGCACGTCCCTCGAAACACGGCCGCCCGTCTTTCGACCAGGCAATGGCCTTCACCGACTGCGTCGATGAATCGATGCCGATGACAAAGTGTTCCTCTGACTGCATGAAAGCGGCTCCTCTCCGCTAAAAGCTATCTGCAAAGCGTCGCGACGAACCGGTGCAATGCGGTGGGATTGAATGGTTCCTCCAAATGCAGCAACCTTTTGGCTATCGCGTATGAATGTCAAACCGCCAGCAATGCCTCTCCTGTTTCCATGTCGGTAACGAAATGCGTTGCGTAACCGCCTTCAAGTGTTGCTGTGATTGCCTCTATCTTAACGGCGCCACCCGCCACGCAAATTCTGTTGGGTGTCTGGATCAGTTCTTCCAGCGCAATTCCTACCATGCGCTCGTCGTGGTCGCCGCCGACGGCGCAACCATGTGAATCGATGAAGCGGCCGATGATGACGGCGACTGCGCCGTTCTCGACATAGGTGTCGATTTCGGCCTGGCTTGCGATCCCGGACGCTCGCACGGTGCTTTTTGTGCCGATATCGCCGACACCGAAAAGAATGCGATTTGTCGAATGTATGAGATCGAATTGTTTCTTCAACACCGGTTCGTCGAGCAGCATCGTTCTGAGTTCCCGAGTCGACAGGATGGCCGGTGCCAGAAGGTTGACACAACGCGCGCCAATCCTGCTTGACAGGACCGAAGTGCATAGTTCGGGCGAGAAATCGGGCTCGCCTGTCGAGCTTCCCGAGACTTGGACCACGGTCAGATGCGGAACCGGTTCAGGAAGGGAAATCTGGTCCGCGACCGAAAGCACGGTGCGTCCCCACGCCACCCCGATCACGTCCCCCGCGGTCACCTGATCCGCCAGAACCCGTGCTCCAGCGTCCCCCAACCTGCGCACGAGATCGCGATCTCCGGTCGAGGGGATGACAAGCGCGCCTTGGAGGCCGAATTTTTCCTTCAGCGCGCGAGCGATCCGTGTTCGGCCACTTGCATGGGTGTTGATACGGATGGAGACGATGCCACGGTCGCGAGCCTCTTGAAGATAGTTGACGATAGTTGCGCGCGAGACATTGAGCGTCTTAGCAATCTCGCTCTGGGTCAACTCGTCGGCGTAATAGAGCCATGCCGCCCAGTTGACGGCGTCGTCGAATTCCGTGGGCAGGGTTCCGCCTGCGTCCAGCATATGTTTCCCCAGAGGTTTTCTATGTCCAACTTATCAGATGGCACGCAATGGCAAATGTCAACACTGTCTGATTTATGTATTGACATGTGTCAGGTGCTGGTGTCACTTGTCTCTATCATAACAATACTGGATATCGGCAATGGAAACGGCAACGAACCGGGGCGGCGGCGCAAACGCTCCCCCAGGCGGCTGGACTGTGTTGATTGATGACATTGTCGCCGGCCGCTGGACAAATCCGGAGACCGGAAAACCGGCAACTGTGCCTTACGAGTCGATCGTCATTGCAGACAGCCTTGCGGGACGTGAAGCCGACCTGGTTGCCCGGCTCGAACTCGGCGAGACGTTCACGGTCGTCGCCGATCACGCCACCTGGGATGCTATGGGTGAACGTGTCGCCCGTGCTCTGGAATCGCTTGGCCCGGTCAAGACAGTTCTTCTCGACCATCCTCATGCCGATATGGCGAATGTGGCGATATTGACCGAAAAGCTGGATGGCGCTGACGGCGTCGTTGCCGTCGGATCAGGCACGATTAACGACCTGGTCAAATATGTAACCGGCCTTGATGGCCGGCGATATTGTGTGTTCGGTACAGCCGCTTCGATGAACGGCTATACCTCAACCACAGCGTCCATGACCCTCGACAACGGTCTCAAGGTGTCATTGCCGTCTCATGCGCCTGCCGGCTTCTTTGTTGACCTTGGTGTCGCCGCAGCGGCGCCGACCTATCTATCGGCTGCCGGTTTCGCCGATTGCCTCGTGCGGTCGGTCGCGCAGGTGGACTGGTGGCTGTCGCACCGCCTCTTCGGGACGCTCTATGCTAAGGCGCCCTATATCATCCAGCAGGAGGACGAGTCGGAACTTAACCGGCGCGCCGCTGGGATCGGCAGTGGCGATGTCTCCGCAAACGGCTACCTTTACCGTGTTCTAACGATGTGCGGTCTCGGCGTGTCCTTTACCGGCATGTCGAACCATGGGTCGATGGGCGAGCATCAGATCTCCCACTACATCGACTGTTTCGCGAGAGACCTGCATCCCGGCACGATTCATGGGCAGCAGGTAGGTGTAGGGGTATTAACCATGGGCCGATTGCAGCGGCACTATCTGGAAAACGCCACGCCACCGAAAATGAAACCTACCCGGATCGATTTTACGAGTATGGTGGGCCGTATGGGCATCGACATTGCCACGCAATGTTTCGATGAGATCCAGCCCAAAATCTTCGATAGTAGCGCGATCGCAGCGGTCAATGAAAAGATTGCCGAGATCTGGCCGGTGCTCCGTGAGGAACTAAAAGCCTTCGTCATCCCGGTCGAAGAAATGACGCGGCTGCTCAAGGCCGCAGGCGGTCCCACAACGGCGCAAGAACTCGGTGTGCCCGTCGAATTTTATCGTGAGGCGGTGGTTCACTGCCGCGAGATGCGCAACCGGTTTTCGTTTCTCGATATTGCCGCAGATGAAGGCATTCTCGAAGACTTCGCACGTGGCGAGGTGTGATCTCATGCGCGCGATCGTAGAAATGCCGTTGGAAGATGCGCGCAGGATCAATACGCTGTTTGCCGATATTGACGACACGCTCACTAAGGACGGGCGCCTGCCGGCCTGTGCCTATCAGGCGCTGGAGCGGCTTCTGGAAGCGGGCATTGCTGTCGCGCCTATCACCGGACGGCCGGCCGGCTGGTGCGATATGATCGCGCGGATGTGGCCCGTCTCGGGCGTTGTCGGTGAAAATGGTGCCTTCTATTTTTCCTACCATCAGGAGAGCCGGCGTATGCGCCGTGTTTTCGCGATAAACGACGATCAACGCGCCGATGATCGCAAACGGCTGAAAACGGTGCGTGACCGCATTTTGGCCGAAGTGCCGGGGACCGCAATTTCCGCCGACCAGCTCTATCGCGAGGCCGACCTCGCCATTGACTTTTGCGAGGACGTACCATCATTGCCTGCCAGCGCAGTGGACCGTATCAAGCGGATCTTCGAGGAGGAAGGTGCGGTTGCCAAGGTTTCGTCCATCCATGTCAATGGCTGGTATGGTGCCTATGACAAGCTGACCATGACGCGCCGTTTCGCTTCCGACGTGCTCGGGCTCGATATCGACCGCGATAAAGACAATATCGTGTTCGTGGGAGACAGTCCGAATGACGCGCCGATGTTCCGTTTCTTTCCCAATGCCTGCGGTGTCGCCAATGTCCTCCACTTTCAAGGACGCATCGAGGCCGAACCGACATATGTAACGGCCGCTGAGGGCGGGCACGGCTTCGTCGAAGTTGCCGATCGTCTTCTGGCAGCGCGTAAGGGGAGAACGGCTGCATGACGATAGCGACGTACGACCTGGCGATCATCGGTGGCGGAATCAATGGCGCGGGTTTAGCGCGCGATGCGGCCGGTCGCGGGCTTAGCGTCTTTCCGTGCGAAAAATCAGATATTGGTTCCGCCACGTCCTCGGCCTCGACCAAGCTCATTCAAGGCGGCCTTCGCTATCTCGAGCACTATCAGCTCGGACTTGTGCGCCATGCACTGCGCGAGCGGGAGGTTCTGTGGAAAATTGCGCAACACATCATCTGGCCGCTCCGTTTCGTGCTGCCGCATCGCAAGGGAATGTGGCCTGACTGGCTATTGCGTTTCGGACTGCTCATCTACGATCATCTCGGCGGGCGGAAAACGCTTCCGGGAACACAGGCCCTCAACCATTCGCGCGATCCCCTCGGCGTACCACTTCGCGATGTATCTTCGATTGGGTTCGAATATTCCGATTGCTGGGTACAGGACAACCGGCTCGTGGTACTCAATGTCCGCGACGCAGAAAACCGTGGCGCCGATATCCGCACGCGGACGCGCCTTGTACGGGCCAACCGCGAGAACGGTTTCTGGCAGGTGAGTGTCGAGGATACGGAGACGGGGGTCTTCGAGAACATTAGGTCTCGGGCGCTCGTCAACGCAGCGTATATCGTCGTGCCACGCGTGTACGAACACGATCGAGGCTACATGTTCCAGAATCCCGATGGGCGTGTTTTCTTTGCAGTTCCCTATGGAAATGACTTCACCTTGATCGGCACGACCGATGTCGACTTTAAGGATCAACCTGATAACATACGCATCTCGGATGACGAGACCGACTATTTTTGCAAGGCAGCCTCATCCTATTTCAAGACGTGGGTAAAGCCATCCGACGTCGTTTGGTCCTATTCCGGCGTCCGGCCGCTCTACAACGATGGCGCTGCCCATGCACAGAAAACTACGCGCGACTATGTTCTTGAAATCGATGGAGCCGAAAACGAAGCACCGTTGCTGACCATCTTCGGTGGAATGATCACTACCTATCGATGCCTGACTGAGGATGCGATTGAAACATTGGCATCGCGGTTCCCAAAGTGGAGTGCGAAGGCGGCCTGCACAGACAAACATGCTTTGCCCGGAGGTGACTTTCCCGCAGACGGAGCAGAACGACGAGTTCAGGATTTGGTGCGGGATTATGGATTTTTAGACATTCGAGCGGCGCGTCGTCTTGTTCGACATTATGGATCCGAGGCGCGCGACATTCTTGCCGGTTCCCGTGCCTGTGGGGATCTGGGCCGGTCCTTCAACGTCGATCTGCCGGAAGCTGAGGTGCAGTTCCCGATGGCGCGCAATTGTGCCCGTACGTCCGAGGATATGGTGTTTCGTCGAACGAAAGCGGGCATCCGCATGAACTTGCACGAGATTGCGGAGCTCGATGCCTGGATGTTGAAACACCGAACAGCAGCTCGCATGCAGAGACAGGAAGAAGTTATCGCGCGCTAAACCGCACCAAAGACTTCAAAGATGCATACCGGTTTGCGGCCGGGGGAAGAGAAACAGGAGCGAGGAGCCGAACCGACAGAGGAGTGTGGGTTTGGCAACGGTGAACGCGTTCGGCTAGAGCGCAAAGTCACAATCCGCTCGCGGGAGGGGTACGGAATGGCCGTCACACAGGTGAAACGCATTGCGATATCGGACTCGCCGATTCCGTGGCTTCTGCCACTGGTTTGTCTGCTCGTGGTCTTCACGATCTACCCACTCATTTACAATGTCTGGCTGAGCTTCCACGAATTCGTGCCCAAGAAGCGTACTTTGAAATTCGTCGGAATGGCGAATTGGGTTCAGCTTTGGAACGACACGCGTTTCTGGAGCGCTCTTGGCGTTACCTTCCTCTATTTCTTCATCGCGTTGGTGTTCGAAATCATCCTTGGCATGGCAATCGCGATGCTGCTCGATGCCGAGCTACCCGGATTTGGCATGCTGCGCGCGACCCTCTCGATGACGCTGGTCATCCCGCCTGCCATTGCCGGCATGATGTTCCTGCTGATGGAGGACCCGCAGTTCGGAGTCTTGCCCTATCTGCTAAATACGATGGGCCTGCTCGACAAATCGACGCCAATTCTCGCAACTTCGTCATTGGCCTTGGCCGGTGTGCTCGTTGCGGAAATCTGGCAATGGACACCTTTCATGGTGCTGATCTTTATGGCAGGCCTGCGCTCACTTCCCGCCGAACCCTACGAAGCGGCGATGATCGACGGGGCCTCGTCGTTTCAGATGTTTCGACGGCTGACGCTACCGATGATGTCGAAGGTGATCGCAGTGGCGGTGCTCCTGCGTGGCATCGATCTCTTCCGCGTGTTCGACTACGTGTTCGTCATGACCTCCGGCGGACCTGGAACGGCAACGTATACCGTCAGCCTCTATGCCTGGCAGCAGACGTTCTCGTTCCTGAAATGGGGGTATGGCGCGACGCTCAGCCTCGTCAGCTTGGTGATGGTGATGATCATGGCCAATATCTTCATCAAAGTCTTTAAGGTGAGGTGGTAGCATGCACCAAAGCACGGGCATACGCACATTGCGCACCATCGGGGGCTGGCTGGTTGTCGCGGCCTTCTTCTTCCCGATCTACTTCTGGACGTCGGTGGCCTTTCGCAACTCAAAGGATATTTTCAACTGGCCGCCGAAGTTCTTCGTCTTCGAGCCGACCGTGAAGAACTTCGAACAGGTCTTTGGCGTCTCGCTGGGTTTCGGCGCAGCGGAAGCCGTCACGCCCGGCGGCGGCAATTTTTATATGGCTCCGCGCCTCTGGGATTCGATTGTCGTCGCCTCGATGTCGACGGTGCTCGCGATCATCGTCGCAACGCTCGCCGCCTATTCGCTGTCGCGCATGAATTTTCGCGGTCGGCACGAGTTCGTCAACTGGGTGCTCTCCACCCGTATGATGCCACCGGTCGCTGTCGCCATTCCGATGTTCTTCATCTTCAAGCAGTTCAGTTTGCTCGACACGTATCTTGGCGTCATCCTGATCCACGGGTTGATGAATCTGCCTCTGGCGGTACTGCTTCTAAAGAGCTTCTTTGACGACATTCCATCCGAGATTGATGAGAGTGCACTACTCGATGGCGCGTCGCGCTGGACGATCTTTCGGCGCATCGTTCTACCGATGGCAAAGGGCGGCATCGCCGCCACCGCCGTACTCTGCTTCATCTTCTCGTGGACGGAATTCCTTTTCGTGCTGACGCTGACCCAGACGAACTTGAAGACGGTGCCGGTGGTTTCGTCCACGTTCGTGACGTCGATCGGCACGGCCTGGGGCAACATGGCAGCGCTTGGCGCCGCATCGATCGTACCCGCGTTCATCGTCATTCTTTTGGTTCAGCGGCATCTCGTGCGGGGCCTGACGATGGGGTCGCTAAAGCAGTAATTCGACGCGGAGGGCGTCTGAATATCCGGCCGGCAATTCTGTTGACCGTATAAAAAGTGGAGGAGAAGAGGATGAAGGACAGTATCAGAAAGATGCATCTCGCATCGATCACCGACAAGTTCGTCAAAGGTCAGATGAGCCGCCGAAACTTCCTGATGGCCGCCGGAAAACTCGGCTTGGGCGCAAGTGCGCTCGGCATGGGCATGGGTCGGCGGCCGTTCACCATTTCGCAAGCAAACGCCCAGGAAGGACTTCAGCCGTCTGCCGACGTCATTGCCTGGCTGAAAGATGTCGGTAAGCCGTTTGCCGGCACGACGCTGAAACTGGCAACGGAATCGACTCCGCCCTCCAACGCCATCAATTCGCAGTTGAAAAAGTATTTTGAGGAGGCGACAGGTATCAAGGTCGAGATCGAAGTTCTTCCGCTGGAGCAAGTTTTACAGAAGTTAACGCTCGACGTAGCGTCATCGCTCGGAACCTATGACCTTTACTACATCGATCAGAGCTGGGCTGCATCCTTCAGCCAGGACGTCTTTGACCCCCGTGAGCAGATCGAGGCAAAGGCCGATTTGGCAATGCCTAACTATAATATCGACGATTTCCTGCCGGCTCTGGTGGACGGCATCTGCAAGTATGAAAACCGCTGGGTCGGCGTTCCCTACGACATTCCGATCTTCATCATGATCTATCGCAAGGACATCTACGAAAAGTTGGGCTTCAAGGCACCCGCCACTTTCGAGGAATTGTATAACAATTCAGCGGCCATCACGAAGGAAATGGGGCCGACCACATATGGCTACGCCGGCCAGATGAAGTCGGGCCACTATGCGCTCGAGTGTGAATGGACATCTATGCTGTGGGGCCATGGCGGCTCGATCTTCAACGCCGACAAGAAGTTCGTCGGCAATGACGAACAGGGCATTGCCGCACTTGACTACTATACCAAGCTGCGTGCCATCATGCCTCCGGGAGTGGATGGCTGGACGTGGGACGGTCAGGGGCAGGCCGTTGCGCAAGGGGTTGCAGCGTCCATGCTTTCCTGGGGCGAGTTTTTCCCCTTCTTCGACGACCCGACCCAAACGAAGGTCTCCGGGCTATGCGAAGTCGTCATCCCGCCGCAGCCGATCGCACTGCGCAAACCGGCCGATTGCGGTTATGGAGAAATACCGGGCGTCGGCCATCAAGGTGGCTCTTCGCTCGCCGTTTCAAAATACTCCAAGAGCCCGGATGCCGCATGGCTGTTCATGCAATGGGCGACATGCGCCGACACGCAGGCACTGATCACCACGCTCGGTGGGGGGACAGGTCCGACGCGTGCCAGCGTCTATGACGATCCCCGCGTTCTTGCCAATGCTCGCGTCGGTGCCGGTACCACCCGCCACCTGCCGGTCGTGCGCGAAACCATCGCCAAGTATATGGGCTCCGAGCCGGACCTGCCGGAATGGGCCCAGCTTTCCAGCGATACGATCCCCGTCAGCCTCGGCAAATATTTTGCCGGCAGTTACAGCTCGTCGAAACAAGCGCTCGACGATATCGCCGCGCAGGTCGATGCAGTGATGAAGGGCTGATCGCAGCAACGGCGGTTTCAACCGCTCTTAAACCAACCGGTTCCCGGGTTGCGCGACCTCTGGCTCTATTCCAGTCGCAGGCGCACCCGGGAACAGCCGCAGAATTATTCGGGAGACTGAAACATGGCGGACAAGCCGCTGATTGCAATTACAGGCGCAAGCTCAGGTATCGGCGAGGCGACGGCAAGGGCATTTTCGGCAGCCGGCCACCCGGTGTTGCTGCTGGCGCGTCGCTTAGACCGGCTGCAGGCGCTGGGCTTGTCGAACGCCGTGTTAAAGCAGGTCGATGTCCGCGATCGGGCAGCACTAGCTGCAGCGGTCACTGATGCCGAGGCAGAATTCGGACCGGTGGACATGATGTTCGCCAATGCTGGTATTGCCCGACTCGGAGACATCGCCAAGCAACCCCCCGAAGAATGGGACGAGATGATAGACATCAACACGAAAGGGGTGATGAACTCCGTCCATGCAGTGATGGCCGGTATGATTAGCCGCCGCCACGGCACGTTGATGATGATGAGTTCGATTGCAGGCCGCAAGGTTTATCCGGATCACACGGTCTATTGCGGCACGAAGTATTTCGTCCACGCGGTCTCGGAAAGCTTACGCGAATACCTGGCACCGCACGAGGTGCGCGTTATCGTTTTGTCGCCTGGAATTATCGACACCGAAGTGCTGGATCATGTGAACGACAAGAATACGCTCGCTAACTACAAGGCCAACAAGGAAGCGATCGGAGGCGGAATTTCCGCTGACATCGTCGCCGAACTGATCCTGAATGCTTACAATCTGCCGCAGCGGGCGATCGTGCAGGAAATCGTCATAACCCCAACGAGACAAAGATACTGACGGCTACAGCCCATGATCCGGCCGTACTGATAAAGAGAATACAAAGACGTGTGGAGCAGAAGTTCATGGCAACCGTAGAATACCAGCGCATCGGCAAATCCTTCGGTGCCTTCAATATCATGCGTGATATTTCGTTTCTGATTGAGGATCATCAATTCGTAGTTCTACTCGGACCGTCCGGCTGTGGGAAGACTACGCTGTTGCGCATGACAGCAGGCCTGGAGAGTGTCAGTGAGGGGGATCTTCTGATCTCCGGTCGCCGGGTCAACGATGTACATCCGCGCGACCGCGACATCGCCATGGTGTTCCAGAACTACGCGCTCTATCCGACCATGAAGGTATACGAGAACATCGCCTTCAGCCTGGAGGTTGCAAAACTCGCACCTGTAGATATCAAGCGGCGCGTCGAACACGCCGCAGAGATCCTCAATCTCACACCCTATCTCCAGCGGTATCCGAAGGAGCTTTCGGGCGGCCAGCGCCAGCGTGTCGCCATGGGGCGGGCGATGGTGCGCGAAGCAGCTGTGTTTCTGTTCGATGAGCCACTTTCCAACCTCGACGCAAAGCTACGTGCACATATGCGCACCGAAATTCGCCAGCTTCACAACCGGCTCAGGACGACCACCATCTATGTGACGCACGACCAGATCGAGGCGATGACGATGGCCGATGAGATCGTCGTCATGCGGGCCGGCAAGATCGAGCAGATTGGCACGCCGGACGATGTCTATGACAGGCCCGCGAGCAAGTATGTCGCCGACTTCATAGGTTCGTCGGCGATCAATTTCCTCACGGGTATCGTCGTTGCCAACCAGGGAGCACCGGCTGTGGAAACCAGGGCCGGCCTCATCCAGCTCGACCCATCCCTGAATGTGACAACGGGCCAGCGGGTGATCTGCGGTGTTCGCCCGACCGATGTCACCGTTGATCCCCACGGGTCCATCGTTGCCCGGTCGCTGCTCATAGAGCGCATGGGGCACGAGGCGCAGCTGTGCTGCGAGGGTCCGGAAGGCCAATTCCTGGCGATTGTCGACAAGTCCGCCCGCTTTGAAACACGTGCGGATATCCGTTTCTCGATCGCACCTGACAAGGTGCACGTCTTCGACGCGGCGACGGAAAACCGGGTCTGACCCTCCGGCTATTGGACAGTTAGTTTTTGCAGCCCGCTTCCGTAAGGATGAGGGGAGAAAGGAGACAGTGATGGAATCGAGATGGGACGAAAGCGAGTTCGCATCCGTAGTCGAGGCTTATGTCGGAAAAGGTGTCAACCGCGATCTGGCCATCCGGACCTATACGACGCGCCTGCTTGGGCAGGATCCGGAGCTGGTGCTACATGGTGGCGGCAATACGTCGGTCAAAACGGCGTTTACTGATCGGGACGGCGCTTCGGTGGATGTCCTTTGCGTCAAGGGCAGCGGCTGGGATATGGGCACAATCCAGCCACAGGGCCTGCCGGCGGTGCGGCTGGAGCCACTAAAGGCCATGGTCGGCTTCAACGAATTGAGCGATGACGAAATGGTGATGCTGCAGCGGCGCCTGCTGATGGACCCCAACGCGCCGAACCCCTCGGTCGAAGCCATCCTGCATGGATTGCTGCCGTTCAGGCATATCGATCATACCCATGCCAATGCGATCGTCTCCCTGACGAACGAGCCGCATGGTGAAGACCTCATCCGCGACCTTTTCCCCAACTCGATCATTGTTCCCTATGTCATGCCCGGCTTCCTTCTGGCCAAGGCCTGCGACGCAGCCTTTCGAGCCAACCCCAATGGCGACGGTATGATCCTTCTCAAGCATGGTATTTTTACCTGGTCTGACGATTCGCGCACAGCTTATGAGGATATGATCGCCAAGATCGATCAGGCGGAACGCAGGTTGGCAAGAGGCCGTCCTCGGCCGTTCACACCTGTCGAACTGCCCGTAGCGGTCGCGAGCGTGGCAGAGATCGCGCCGATCCTACGCGGTGCCATCGCCATCGATACCGGGATCGAGGGAGCACCAAAGCGCTTTGTCATCGAACACCGGACCAGTGCAAAGGTTCTCGACTTCTGCAACGCAGAGACGGTAAAAAGTCTCGTCACGCGAGGCAATGCGACACCCGAACACGTCATCCATATTAAACGCTTCGGCATTGCGCTGCCTGCGCCTGTGTCGGGAAGTCTGGAGGAATGGGGACTGGTAGTCGTTGACGCGGTCGCGGCCTACCAGGCAGAGTACCGCGCCTATTTCGAACGGAACAATGCCCGTGTCGGCGGGGGCAAGACTATGCTCGATCCGATGCCGCGCGTCTTTTACGTTGCCGGGGTCGGCCTGTTTTCCGCCGGTGCCACTCGCAAGAACGCAATTGTCGGCGCCGATGTGGCGGAGGCGACGATCGACGTGATTACGAACGCCGAGGGCATCGAGACTTTCGAAGCGCTGTCCGAGGCCGACCTGTTCGACATCGAATACTGGTCGCTGGAGCAGGTCAAGCTGACCAAGCAGGTGGAAAAGCCCCTGACTCGGCAAATAGCCGTAGTAACCGGCGCAGCTAGTGGGCTTGGCCTCGCCGTAGCAGAGGCCCTTCGCGCCGAGGGTGCGGAGATTGCGCTGATTGACATTGCGGGGGAGGCAGTCGCCCGCGAAGCCAAGAGACTTGGCGGGTTAGGCATCGCCTGCGACGTGACCGATCCGGCGGATGTGGATGCAGCGATCGCCAAGGTGGCTGGTCATTTCGGCGGTGTCGACATCCTGATCTCAAATGCCGGGGCGGCGTTTCAGGGCCGGCTCGTGGATGTGCCGGAGGAAACGTTTCGAAAGGCGTTCGATCTGAATTTCTGGGCCCATCACTACGTGGCACGCGCTGCCGTTCGCGTGATGGAAAAGCAGAACACCGGTGGCGCGATCGTCTTCAACGTGTCAAAGCAAGCCGTCAATCCAGGGGCGGATTTCGGTCCCTATGGCACCTCGAAGGCGGCGTTGATGGCGCTGATGCGTCAATACGCCATCGAACATGGCGCATCGGGCATCACCTCCAATGCCGTCAACGCCGACCGGATCCGTACGGGCTTAATGACGGATGACATGGTCAAGGAGAGAAGCCGCGCGCGGGGCTTGACACCGGAGGCCTATATGCGCGGCAACCTCGTCGGCAGAGAGGTGACGGGTGCCGACGTGGCGGCAGCCTTTGTTCATCTTGCGAAGGCCCGCGCCAGCACCGGTGCCGTGATCACCGTAGACGGCGGCAATGTCGCCGCCATGATGCGATAGCGGTTCGGCTTGCCGTTTGAAGCCAAGCAAGGTGGAGGATCGCCGTGGCAAAAATCGTTGTACTTGGGGCCGGGGTGATGGGCACGGCACTCTGCGTGCCTGCTTCCGAAAATGGCCACACAGTGCTGCTCGTCGGTACGCCGCTCGACCAAAATATCGTGGCGACCCTGCGGCAACCGGGCGGGGTCCACCCCAAACTCGATGACCCGTTGTCCGCCAACGTCGAAGCAATTTCTTTCGACGCGTTGCGGTCCGACCACCTTGGCAATGCTGACTTCATAGTTGCCGGGGTGAGCAGCCCCGGCATCGAATGGGTGACCGATATGCTCAACCGGCTTATGGCCGCACCCTGTCCCGTGGCCTTCGTGACAAAGGGTCTCGACGCGAGGGGGGCCACCGTATCGACCTATGCCCAGGCGCTTCCTCCGCGTATTCCGATGATGAGCGCCTTCGTCGCAATCGGCGGACCTTGTATCGCTCGCGAACTTGCTAACCGTTTGCCGACTGCCAGTATTTACGCCTGTCGGGATATTTCCGTCGCCGAACGGTTCGCCAAGATCATGGAGACAGACTACTACCGTTTGTCGGTGACGACGGATGACACGGGCATCGAAGCCTGCGCCGCCCTCAAGAATTTTTTTGCGATTGGCGTCAGCGCCATGCAGACACGATATCCAGATCCGAGACGCGCAAATAGTCAGTCCAAGAATCCCACGGCAGCAGCCTTCACCCAGGCCACTTTGGAAATGGCGAGGCTCTGCGAGCGGCTGGGCGGCCAATCCGCTACCGCCTTCGGGCTTGCCGGTCTTGGCGATCTGCATGTCACCGTCGGCGGAGGACGCAACAGTCGCCTTGGTCACGGTCTCGGAACGGGCCGCACGGTCCTTGATGTACTGTCCAGGGAATTGCTCGGCGAAACGGTCGAAGGCGTCGATACGGCACGGGTACTTGCGACCATGCCGCTGGATGAGCCGCTTACCAAAGGAGACGCAACCGGGTATTTCCCGCTTGCGTCTGCTATCATGGATGCCGTTCTTGAGCACAAACCCTTCGCGTTGGATTTTTCCAGCCTCGTTGTTCGGTAGTCGCGGGTGCCCCGAGGTGCAATCGATCCGGGAGGCACGGCGAAAATGCGTAGATCGACAGCGTTCCTTATCTCGCTGCGATAGATGCGCCAAGTTCCATAATTGATCTTACGTGATTTTAGATAACATATTGATAGTATTATATGTTTTACTCAAAAAATGTTCACCGTAGTGGAGGCACCTTGTCAGCATTCCTAGAGCCCCAATGTTCCACGCTGTTCTTGTAAGCCATTCCGGCCTCAACGTGGAAACGTTATCCGATGCTCGCAACTAGTGCCTTTGAAAGCGTATAGTAAAATCAGGGCGGTTTTTGAATTCTACGACTGACGCGGAGGTCGGTCTCCTCTTCCGTGCGTCTAGCTTTGAAGTCGTTAGCTGGTATGGGTCTCCGTCGCTATCGTGGAGTTTTTGCACGTATTTCGGATCGTGTTCCGTGGAATGAATGATGCTGAGAAATGCGGCCCGCGAAATTCCTTTTTTGATCGCCGTCGGATGTCGTTCCTTCACCGCATCGATAAGAGCCATGGGACACATTCCGGTCGACGCCAGGCGCCTTGGATCACTTTGTTGCAGTTTCGTTCTGAACGCCGATACGGAGACTCGCTGGCAAGTTTTAACGTTTAATTTTCGGGGCCATTGTGGCCAGTTCAGCGGCGCAAAACCGGCGGTGGGCTCGGAGGGACGACACGAACTCAGTGAAATCAATGGGCTATCCGATCGGTTAGCCAGCCAGTTTCGCGCTATGTTCCGAAGCGATGGCTAACCGGCCGTGGGACACCCTGCCCTTTGATCGCCTGCATTCCTGGCCTTTCGCCCTGTAGTGCGCATTGCGCAGGCCCGGGCGGCGGCTTCTCGGTTTTTGAAGTCGATGGGCGACCACCCCGGCGGAGATGATCGCCCACCAAGAAGCAAGGATGAACCTGCTTCGTTGTCCTCAGCCCGCGGGGTTCACCTTTGAGCGCGAGGTGTCGCTAGCCTTTGGGGTTGGGGTAGCTAGCGCCGTTGATCATAGCGTGCGGTTGAAGCCGCAAATATAGCTATATTTGGGGACTGAAAAAGCGGATGCCATCGCCCAATTGGGTTAGGCGCGACTCAACGTGGTTTGTGTGCATAGTCCGTTCCGTCGCCGTTCGTGTGTGCTTTAGATTGACCAAATCTCGGTCACCTCAGCAGAATGAAGTGAGGTTCAAGCCGGTCGATTCTCACGGGCAGACCGTGACAGTAACTGCTGGGGCCGTCAGGAACATTCCCAGCCTGTCCTGCGTTTCCAGTGGACGGGTTTTTTGATCCAGGAGAGAGCGATGTGGTTCGCAGCCTACGTGTTCTCCAGCATCATCTTCCTCTGCCTCGCCGCCGTGACGATGGTGTCTGGCTTCTCGGTACTCCCAACCATTTTGGCTGGTTTGTCGTTCGCCGCGCTCTTGGCAATCATCAGATACGCTCGGTAGATGCCTAGCCGTCGGTTAAGCCCAGCAAGTCGTGGTAGCGCCCTCGGAATTGGAACATCCGCAGCCGACGAAGGTTTGCCCCAGAATGCGCTGAGACGTTCTGCGGGCTGCGAACGTGGTGCAAGACTCTGGATACCAGTTCACGGTCAGTCAGTTACAGCTTGAGGAGAGTAGGATGCCAAGTTCGAACAATCATGTTGCCTCACTGGTGAAGGCGCGCGTTAAGTTAGTGGAAAGACGTCGCGCGGAGGCGGAGCGTGCCGGTACCGCAAGCAACATCGACGAGTGTTTCCTTGAGATTGTGAAATATCAGCAGGCTATTGAAGTGTTAGATAGGGCTATCGCCGACGAGGTCATGCTTGAGAAGAAGCCTTACACGGCCGACGACGTCCAGTAGTATGATGACTTGGTTCGAATGTGGAAGAATTCTTCTGTGGGCATCCTGCGGAGTTGTAGCGGCATTGATTGCGCGAGTTAAGAAGCGACGATGGTACCTTTGGCTTGTGATCGGGCTAATCCTCGTTCCCTTCGCGGTTGTTGGGATCGCGCAGCTGCCGGCCATAAGCAAAATTAGTGAAACGGATGCATGAGAAGTCAAACGGGCCGAGACCGCCTAATGCCTATCGAAATTCCTCAATCATGACCCCGATCACCGACTTCATCGCAGAGCTTATCCGGGCCGCGAACAAGGTCGAGAAGCTAGGCGTACCGCAGCGGAAGCGCCTGCTTCAGCGGGCCATAGGCACGATTTACGCCTTGCGCGACAAGGTGGGCATGGTGTCAGACAAAAACTCGGCCGATGCTACCGCCCGTCTCAAGGTTGTGGCGGGAACGATCGATCGACGGACGAACGAAGAAGTAGGAGCGGCACTGCTTGTGGCGGCCGATATTATCCGCACGCTCAAGATCGTGCTGGATGCAAAGGATGAGGTTTTGAGGGGCGAATGAGGGGGCTACTTCCGCCAACGAATAACTCGTCGTTCCGCCAAGTTGCAGATTTTTCACGGTCCCGGACGTGCGGCCGCCAATCGACACGAAAGGCCCGGCGTTTTTTTTTTTT